>NZ_CP108048.1 GCF_041435115.1 Streptomyces sp. NBC_00289
CCCGCAGACGCGACGCGGTGTCGCTACGCGACACTTCCCGCGCTCCGCGCGGGAGGGCGGAACTCCGTTCCGCCTGGCCGTATCGCTCCGCGATACGGCGATCCGGCTGACGCCGGATCAGTCCCGTACCGGCCTGCTCCGCAGTCCAGTACGGGACCTGACGCACCCTCCGGGCGCGCCAGAAAGGCGGCAGTAAGGGGGGAGGGGTTGGTTGTGTCTCTGACCCGCTGACTCTAGGTCGACTCGTCACATCTCCACCCACTTCCGAACAACGGTGTGCGTCACTTCTGCTGGGTAGATAGAGTCTGGGATGTTAGGTAGGTGCCTCTCCAGGTAATTTTGGGTCGGAGCGGTGAGGGACTGGATGGATTCCAGTATCTGAGTTCCTTGAACTGAGCAGCCCTCGATTCGCCTCGTGGAAAGAAGCGGGAGAAGGAGGAAAGAATGTCATCTGTGACGTTGCGTCCGCATCAGGTTGAGGCCGTTGATTCGGTTCTGAGGGTTCTCTCTGAGCCGCCGGGTGGTTGGATGCCGCCGGAGGGGTTGCGGGCGCAGGTAATTGCTGCGACTGGGTCCGGTAAGACGCTGATTGGTGTGGAGTCTGCGAATCGTCTTTCGGCTCGCCGGGTGCTGGTTTTGGTGCCGACGTTGGATCTGCTGGTGCAGATGGCCGGCGCGTGGCGTGGTGGTGGTCGGCGTGGGGCGATGGTTGGGGTGTGTTCTCTGCGTGCTGAGGAGAGTCAGGGTGTGCCGTGTACGACGGATCCCGGCGAGTTGGTGGCGTGGACGGCGGGGCCGGATCTGGTGACGGTGTTTGCGACGTATGCCTCGGTCGGGCAGGGCGTGTTGCAGCGTGCGCATGAGGCTGGTCTGCCGGTGTGGGACTTGGTGGTGGTGGATGAGGCCCATCGGGTGAGTGGTGATGCGGGTCGGCCGTGGGCTGCGGTGCATGATCAGCAGCAGATTCCTGCGGTGCGCCGGCTCTACATGACTGCCACCGCGCGTATCTGGGAGGCCGAGGGGGGCAGCCCTCGTCTGGTGGCGAGTATGGACGAGGACTCGCCCGTCTTCGGGCCGGTGGCGTACAGGCTGCGGTTGTCGGAGGCGATCCGGCTGGGGCTGGTGGCGCCGTATCAGGTGCTGTGTCTCGATATTCGTGATCCGGAGCTCTATGCCGCGCTGACGGGCGGGGACACCGGGTCCGCTGCTGTGAGGGGGGCTCGGCTGGCGGCGGTTCAGGCTGGGTTGATGCGGGCTGCTGTTGAGGAGCGGTTTTGTCGTGTGCTGGCTTTCCATAGTCGGGTGGGTGAGGCGGAGGCGATGGCGGCCGGGGTGCCGGCGGTTGCGGCCCGGCTTGCCGGGGAAGACCCCGACACGTTCCCGCCGGCGGAGCGGGTGTGGGCGGACTGGCTGTACGGCGGGCATGCGCCTGTGCATCGACGTCGGGTGCTCGACGAATTCGCCTCCGATTTCCTCGGAGGGCCGGAATTTGAGGGGCGTGATGTTCAGGCTGCGTTGCGGGTCTTGTCTTCCGTTCGTGTTCTCGGTGAGGGTGTTGATACGGCGCAGTGTGATGCTGTGCTTTTCGCTGATGCGCGGGGGTCGATGATTGACATTGTGCAAATGGTGGGGCGGGCGCTGCGTATGCAGCCGGGGGCGGGGAAACTGGCCACGTTGATCGTGCCGGTGTTCCTCGGTCGTGATGAGGATCCGAATGAAATGCTGACGTCGGATTCCTTGAGCACCCTGGCGAAGATCCTCGGGGCGTTGCGGTCTCATGATGCGGAGGCGATCGAGGCGCTCGCGGACCCTCGGATCCGCAGCGGCCGCCCGGCAGCCGAACAGGACGGGATGCAGGGCGGGTTCGAGAGCGAGGACGGCGGCCAGGAGCGCGGCGAGGGGGGCGTGCGGGTGAGTGGAGCGGCGGCCGGTGTGCTGCGGTTCAGCGAGGAACGTGATCCGTTCGCGCTGGCGCAGTTCGTCCGGCTGCGGATCATCGATCCTGAGGGCGCGTACTGGCGGCGCGGCATCGAGGCGGCGACGCGGTGGTTGCGCGAGACCGGTAGCGGTGAACTGCGGGTGCCGTACGTGTTCACCGCGCCAAAGGAGTGGGGCGCGGTGGGGGGGTATCCGCTCGGGCGGTGGATCGCGGACGTACGGCGCTACTACGCCGCCGGCACCCTGGAAGCCGGGCGCGTCGCCGAGCTGGAGCGGCTGGGGATGGTGTGGTCGGCGTGGGACACCGCGTGGACGGACGGGCTGGCGGTGGCGCAGGACTACGCGGCGGTGCACGGGCACCTGGTGCCGCCCACCAACGCGGTGTGGGGTGGCGACGGCATGGCGATCGGGGTCTGGCTTAAGAATCAGCGTGCAGCCGCCCGGAAGACTCGTGAGAACGCCGAGCGGCGTGCTGCCGGGGAAGTGGGCGTGTCGTGGGCTGGAGAGCTGTCGGAGAGTCGCATGGAGGCGTTGGACGCGATCGATCCGGCCTGGTGCCCGGTGTGGGGGATCGACTGGCAGCGTGGATTCCACCTCACGCTCATGTACCTGCGGTCTGCCGGCACTGTGCCGGTGCGGGCGGGTGAGGTGATCGTGCAGGGCGAGGATCTCGGGGCCTGGACGGTCGCGCAGCGGGTCGGATGGGACAAGCTGGCGCCCACGCAACAGTGGCTGCTGGAGAGCGTCCTGGGGGTGGAGCCCGCGGGCGGGGGTGAGCTGCAGCCGGTGCGCAAGACTCAAGCGGACCGGTGGGCCACCCACCTCGCAGCCGCCCGTCAGTTCCACGCACGCGAGGGCCACCTGCGCGTACCACGCAAGCACGCGGAAGAGATTACGGGTGAGGACGGCGAAGTCGTTGGACTGCGGCTTGGTGGGTGGCTGGACAACACGCGGCGCAGGGCGGCCAAACTCGCCCCAAAACGTCGGACCGAGCTCGACGAACTCGGAATGCGGTGGTCATGACGGAGAAGGGCATCGGGTCGCAGCTTCAGGTCGTCCTTGCGGGTGGCGTTGCTCCTCACGCGGTTACGGGCGGCAACACCGCCAACCGGCTGCGCGCGCTCCTCGAGGGTGTAGAGGGTGTAGGTGTGGGCGCGCTTGAGCGGGTGCACCTGCGGTCCGTCCCCGCGGCGACGGAGTGGTGCAAGGCCGCGCGTCGTGTCCGGCGGCGTCAAGGGGTCGTTGCACAGGACAGCGCGCACCGGTCTCATGCCCCCACGGTGTGACCGGTGCGCGAGAGGTTGAGAACTCGACTTCCGCTGCCCGGTCTCGAGTTTTCAGCTGTAGCCCGGCCCCGACCGCGCTCTGGACGCTGTTGGTAAATCCGGGGTTTGCGTGACGACGGCCTGTGTGACCCCGTTGGGGTTGTGCAGGCCGTCGTCGTGTTTCTGGGGTGGGTTCGTGTCGTTGCGTGGGGTGGAGTTGGCGGAGATCCCTGAGGAGACCGTGCGGTTGGCGCGTGCGGTGTTCCCGAAGGGCTGTCTGGTGATGCGGGTACGGGATGCGCTCGGGCCGGTCTTCGCCGACGTCGATTTCGAGGAGCTGTTCCCGGTGCGAGGGCGTCCGGCGGTGTCACCGGCCCGGCTGGCGCTGGTGTCGGTGTTGCAGTTCGCGGAGGGGCTGACCGACCGGCAGGCCGCGCACGCGGTGCGCTCGCGTCTGGACTGGAAGTACGCCCTGTCGCTGGAGCTGGCCGACACGGGGTTCGACTTCTCCGTGCTCAGTGAGTTCCGGGCCCGGCTAGCCGAGTCGGATGCGGGCCGGGCGGTGTTCGACGCGGTACTGACCGCCGCCGGGGAAGCGGGGCTGGTCACGGCGGGCAAGCGGCAGCGCACGGACGCCACTCATGTACTGGCCGTGACCAGGGACCTGAGCCGGCTGGAGTTCGTGGTCGAGACGCTGCGCACGGCACTGAACCAGATCGCCGAGGCGGCCGGGGACTGGCTGGTGACCGTGGCGGCGCCGGAGTGGTTCGACCGGTACTCGGCCCGGCCGGAGGACAGCCGTTTCCCCTCCCGGTGGGCCGCCCGCGTCGAGCACGGCGACCAGTGCGGGGCCGACGGCATGGTGCTGCTCCAAGCCGCCTGGTCGGCGTCGGCACCGCCCGGCCTGCGGCATCTGCCCGCGGTGGAGTTCCTGCGTCAGACCTGGGTGCAGCAGTTCCACCAGGCCGAGGGGGCCGTGCGCTGGCGGGAGCCGAAGAACACCCCGCCCGGTCTGATCCGCTTACGCACCCCGCACGAGCCCGAGGCCAGGACCGGGGCGAAGCGGGATCTGGGCTGGTCCGGATACAAGGTTCATCTCAGCGAGACCTGCGAGCCCGACGCCCCGCACCTGATCACCCACATCCACACCACCCCGGCACCAGTGACCGACGGCGCGGTGCTGGAGGACATCCACACCGCCCTGGCTGAACGCGGACTGGTGCCGGACGAACACCTGGTGGACGCCGGATACGTGGATGCCGAGCAGATCCACCACGCCCGCCGCGATCACAGCATCGACCTCGTCGGACCGGTGGGGAAGAACACCAACCGGCACCAGGTGACCGGCGGCTTCTTCGACAGCACCCGCTTCACCATCGACTGGGACCAGCGCCACGCCGTCTGTCCTGGTGGCCACATCAGCGTTTCGTGGCGAGACACCCGCAGCCACCGAGGCACCCCGGTCACCCGCGTCCGCTTCGCCGAACGGCACTGCGGCCCCTGCGAACTGCGAACGTCCTGCACCAACGCCGGAACCGGCCGCAACCTGACCCTGCGGCCGAAAGCCGAGCACGAGATTCTTCAGCAGGCCCGCACCGAGCAGGACACCGACCACTGGCGCCGCCGCTACGGACACCGCGCCGGCGTCGAGGGCAGCATCTCCCAAGGCGTCCAAGCCTTCGGCCTGCGCAGATCCCGCTACCGCGGTCTCGCAAAGACCCGACTGCAACACCACTTCACCGGCGCCGCCATCAACCTCGCCCGCATCGATGCCTGGCTCACCGGCAGACCCCTCGCCCGCACCCGCGTCTCACCCTTCGCAGCACTCCGCCCCGCCGGATGAGATCCAGCGGGGCGGATTTACCAACAGCGTCCGCGCTCTGGACGGGACCGGGCTACTTGCTGCGCTGGCGGCGTCCGAAGAGCGCGGCGCGCAGGGTCGGGTACTGGCGTATGTCGCTGCGGCAGGTGGCACAGTGCCGGCCGTTCTCCGGCGAGTCGAACACGGCATCGTCCTGCCCGTCCTGGCCGGTGACCGGCAGCCCGCACCGCTCACAGGGCGGGGCCGGAGCGGGAACAGGATCCGGGGCGGTTTCGTCGGGCCACGGGTCCGGGTCGGGTGTCGGGGGCCAGGCCGGCGTGCGTGGCGCATGCTCTTGCCGGCTGGCTTCTTCGGCTTCCTTGTGACGCAGGCGCCGTTGCTCATCGCGGGCGTGCCAGGCGGAGTGGTCGGCTGGGTTGGCGAGAGCGGCGGGGAGGGTTTCCCACTGCCCGTGGCCGCACCGCCACCACACCACACCGCGTGGGCTGTCAGCCTGCAGGCGGTCCAGGGTGGTGAACAGCAGCGGGATGGCGTCGGTGTAGTCGTAGAAGCCGTCCTTGTCCTGCGCGCCGTATCCGCGGTCCGGGTGGTAGTCGCCGGACCAGGCGGTGCGGGTCAGTTCCATGACGGTGTTCATGCGGTTTTTCAACGCTTGCGGGCCGGTCCGGGTGCCGGGGTTGAAGACGATGAGGATCGGCGGATGACCATCCCGGCCCGACGGCCGGTACAGGGCGCGCCAGGCCGGCATGTCCTTACCGACCGAGTTTTTGATCTTCACCCGGAAGTAGCGGAGGTACTTCTCGAACTTCGCCGCCAGGATCGCGGCGGACTCGGTGCAGTTGTCGACCTCCACGAACAGGACCGGCAACTCCTCCGGCGCCTGCAGGACCGCGTCTGCACGCACCCCGGCCCGGCCGGCCTTGCTGCCGGGCAGGCTGAGGGGGACTTCGGTCGACCAGGAACCGATCCAGCCCAGCCCCTGCATCTGCGGCACCCCATCCGCTGGGTTTGGCGGCGGCACGTCGCCGCGGGCCGGTGATTGGTCCGGCACTCCGGGCGTCTGGCGGGGCACGGGGCGCGTGGCCGCGGCGGGCGTGCGGGTGATCGCGATGACTGTCTCGTTCACCGCCATCGCGTGCGCGGCACCCGAGCGGGCCGCGCCCCGCGCTGTGCCGCCCATCTCCCCCGCCGCCCGGCCCAGTACCCCGGCAGCGGCGTCCAAACCCAGCGGGGTCAGGTTCCAGATCTTGTTGCCGTCACGCGCGCTGCCCTCAGAGACCACCAGGCCGTGCCGCGCCAGGTCCAACGCCGCGTTGCGGAAGGCCTTGTTGTCCTTGTGTCCGGGCGCCATCAGCCGGTGCATCTGATCCGCCGTCGCCACCTTCAGCACCCCCAGCGCCGCCAGGACGTGCGCACGCACCGCGCTCGTCGACCCGTACGGATACGTCTTCGACCCACCCACCCCGACCCACTCCCCCCTCAGCCCAGCACACACACCGGCACCCCTGGCAGCCCCCAAGGCCTCGCCCAGGGGGCTGAGCCGCACTCGCCGTGAGCACGCTACTCCACGGCCCGGCAGGGGACTTGGTAGGGGGAACGGTAAGGGAGCCGGTAGGGACTTCCCGCCTCTGTCCACCACCGTGCGCGGCATCCGCACCCGGGCACGGCGCACTCCGTCATTGCGGGCCCCGTGGCCCAAGTACAAGGCCCGCATGCTCTGTGACGGTCCCCAGGGCCCACGTAGAGGTGTTGCAGGACGAGTCGAGTCGGGGGTCAAAGTCGGGGTGTTTCTCAGTAATAGCAAGAGCAGGCGCAAAAAGCTCATGGTGGACAAGCTGGCCGCACTCGCCGACCTCGGACTCTACTGGGCGGCGGCCGTAACGCTGCCCGTGAGAGGGAGCGGCCCCGGCCGCATTGCGTCCCGTCACGGGGACCGGGGCCTGTCCCGCGCGCTCCCTACCGGCACGGGCCGGAGCCGAGCGTAGTCCGTCCAGGTGAGGGAGGCGGAAACCCGACCCGGGTACGCGTGCGGGGTCTTTACGGCTGAGTCCAGCCGCCACGGCTGACCGTGCCGGGTTCCGTCAGGTTCCGTCTTACCGACTGCCAGGAGCATGCCCGGTCGCGGACCAGGCCGTGACCGCAGATGGAGTAGCGATCACTCACCCAAAAGACGGAATCCCATGATCATCTGGGGTGGACACAACAGGTTTCCCCCGCGGTGTCAGGCGCAGGGCTGTCCCGGCAGGGGCCGGGACAGCCCTGCAGCCCCAACAGCGACACATCAGCTTGTTCTTTTTCTTCCGGCCCCGAACGGTGTCTCGAACTAAGTCGCTCACCTGAGGGTTGGTCGGACGTGGGGGCGGCCTTCGTCTGATCATGTGCTCCGACCAAGGTGCACGTGACCACGACGAAGGCCGTGAGGATGAGTCTGCTGCCTGATGCTGTCCGCAGGGAAGCGTTCGCGGAAGCGTCACGCTTCCGGGGCGAGTTCTACGAGTGTCTGACCGCTCGGCGCGACGAACTGTTCGAGTTGGTGGACGCGGTGCTGTGTGCCGATGGTGCGGTGAAGTCCGCGGTGAACTTGACCCTTCTGCCCGAGCATCGGCGCGGGCACGGAGCGATGTACGGAGGCTTGAACCGCGGCCGGATCGACGTCGACCGGCTTCGGACGCTGCTGGCAGGGCTGCCCTTGCCGCGTTTCGACGGCGGGCGCCTGGTCTTGGCGGTCGATGTGTCGCCGTGGCTCCGCTCGGACGCGCCGTGCTCAGCCGACCGGCTGTTCTGTCACGTCTATGGCCGCGCGAAGACGGCATCGCAGTTCATTCCGGGCTGGCCCTATTCCTTCGTGGCCGTCCTGGAGCCGGGTGCCACGTCCTGGACCGCGATCCTGGACGCGGTCCGGCTCGGCCCGGCGGACGACGCGACCGCGGTCACGGCCTCCCAGCTGCGGGGTGTCATCGAACGGCTCATCGCCGCAGGCCAGTGGCAGGTCGGGGGCCCGGACATCGTGATCGTCATGGACGCCGGCTACGACGTCACCCGCCTGGCCTGGGTCCTGCGCGACCTGCCCGTCGAGCTGGTCGGCCGGGTCCGTTCCGACCGCGTCATGCGCCTGCCGAAGCCGCCTCGCGTCCACGACCCGAAGGGCGGGCGGCCACCCAAGCACGGCCCGGAATTCCGCTTCACCAAGCCGGAAACCTGGCCCGAGCCCGCGATCACCACGGTCACTGACACCACCAACTACGGCAAGGCCGAAACCCAGGCCTGGGACCGGGTCCACCCACGGCTCACCCACCGCTCCTCATGGCTCGACCACGACGGTGAACTTCCCCTGGTCGAGGGGACGTTGATCCGGTTGAAAGTCGAGCATCTGTCCAAGGACCGCGATGCCCCGCCGGTATGGTTATGGTCCTCCAAGACGGGCGCCACCCCGGAAGACGTGGACCGCTTCTGGCAGGCATTCCTCCGCCGCTTCGACCTGGAGCACACCTTCCGATTCGCGAAGCAGACCCTCGGCTGGACCACTCCGAAACTGCGTACTCCCGAGGCGGCGGACCGCTGGACCTGGATCCTGATCGTCGCTCACACCCAGCTCCGGCTCGCCCGGCCCCTCGCCGAAGACCTCCGCCGGCCGTGGGAGAAACCCGCCACCTCCGACCGGCTCACCCCGGCCCGGGTCCGCCGGGGGTTCAGGAACATCCGCGCCTACCTCGCCTGCCCGACCCGTGTTCCCAAACCCCGAGGCACCGGCCCCGGACGACCACCCGGCGCCAAGAACAGACACCGGGCACCCCGCTACGACGTCGGCAAGACCGTCAAACGCCCCGAGAGCCTCAAAGCCGGGTCTATCAGGATTCAGGTGTGGTTCGTCTGTTTGGCCTACAGGTTTTTCGGTGGGCTGGTCGGCCTACACTCGTCCGGCGGTAAGGCGGCCGTCGAAGAGAACGTCGAACTCGTTCAAAGCGCTTTTCCAGCGGTTGTTCCAGCGCTGGCGGCCGCGGCCGGTGGGGTCGAGTGCGAGGGTGGCGAGGTAGAGGCGTTTCAAGGCGGCGGTCTCGTTGGGGAAGTGTCCGCAGGCCTGGGCCGCGCGCCGGTAGCGGGCGTTGAGGGACTCGATCGCGTTCGTGGTGTAGACGACCTGCCGGATCGCGTCGGGCAGACCGAGGAAGGGCACGAATTCGCTCCAGGCCCGCTCCCAGGTCCCGGCGATCGACGGATAGCGCTTGCCCCACTTGTCGTCGAAGTCGGTCAGCCGTGCCCGGGCCTCGTCCTCGTTGACAGCGGTGTAGACGGGCTTGAGGTCGCGTGCGACGTCGGCCCAGTCGCGGCGTGAGGCATACCGCAGACTCGCGCGCAGGAGATGAACCACGCAAGTCTGCACCACAGTCCGGGGCCAGACGGCGTTCACCGCGTCGGGCAGGGCGCTGAGCCCGTCGCAGACCAGCATCAGCACATCACGGACGCCTCTGTTCTTGATCTCGGTGAGCACCGTCTGCCAGTACTTGGCGCCCTCGCCGCCGTCGCCGGCCCACAGGCCGAGGATCTCGCGGTAGCCGTCGGCGGTGACCGCGATGGCCACGTAGATGGGCCGGTTGGCGACATGACCGTCTCGGATCTTGACGTGCACGGCATCGATGAAGACGACCGGGTAGACCGCGTCGAGCGGGCGGGTGCGCCATTCCGCCATCGATTCCAGGGCCTTGTCGGTGATCGTGGAGATGGTCTCCTTCGTTGTCGTCATCCCGTACGTCTGGGCGAGATGGGAGACGATCTCGCCGGAGGTCAGGCCCTTTGCGGTCAGCGAGATCACCAGGTCGTCCAACGCACCAGTGCGGCGGGCGTACTTGGGCAGCAGCCGGGGCTGGAAGGTGCCCAGACGGTCTCGCGGGATCTGCACCGTGACGGCGCCGACCTCCGTCATCACCTTCTTGCTCCGGTAGCCGTTGCGGGTGTTGCCGCCCGAGCGCGACCCGCGCCCGCCGACGCGGCCGACCCCGTCGGCCAGGTGCTGGTCCATCTCTGCTTCCAGCGCGGACTGCATCAGGTGCTGAGCGAGCTCGGGCAGCAGGCCGCCCTCGCCCATCAGCCGCAGTCCCTCTCCGCGGACCTTCTCGGCCGCGAGCGCGGCCAGCTCCTCCAGCAGCTCACTGGACAGACCATTCTGCGACACCGGCATCGACTTCACGTCGGCACCCTCGACGCCACCGCCGACCTCGGCAAGCGACACGCCCTCCACGGTCTCGATCAGGTGACCAGTCGTCGTACTCATCAGGCTCACTCCTTCGGGGAGATCCACACCTGATTCATGACACTCCCTCAAAGCCATCGGCAAGCCGGGAAGGTCTTGGTAGATAAAGAACAAGATAAGCGGAAAACACTTGGTGAGACGGGCGTGCCGAGGTGGCCCCTCGGCGTCAGTGGGTCGGGGGTGAGGTGGTCAGGAGGCGGGGTCGGAGGCGGGGTGGTCAGGCGGCTGCCGGGGTGAGGGTCACGTCGTGGCCGAGGTCCTTGAGCTGGCGGAGCAGGTCGCGGGTGCGACGTTCTGGATCAAGGCGTCGGGTGTGCCAGTCGGAGCCGAGGTCGGCGAAGCGGGCGGTGGGGTCGTTGATGAGATGCCAGACGATCACCAGGATCGATCGGGCGACCGCGACCAGGGCCTTCTTGTGGCCTCGGCGTTTGACGAGCTTGCGGTAGCGGGCGCCGAGGAACGTGTCGGTCTTCGCGGCGGACATTGCCGCGTCTCCGAGGGCGCCCTTGAGCCACGAGTTGCCCTTGCCGGTGGGGCCGGAGGTGTTCTTGTTCCCGGACTGGATAGTGCGGGGTGAGAGTTTGGCCCAGGAGGCTAGGTGTCCCGGAGTGGGGAAGACGCCCATGTCCAGGCCCAGTTCGGCGATCATGACCTGGGCGGTGGGGATCCCGATTCCGGGGATCTCGTCGAGCCGCTCCACCAGCGGCAGGCACGCAGCGCCTGCCTGTTCCTGCGTCTCGGACTCGGGGCCGCAGGCCCGGGGCATCGCTTCGACGGCGTCGGTGATCCAGGTGGTCAGCTCGGTGATGCGGGCGTCGAGGGAGTCGACCAGGTCCAGCAGCATCCGGCACAACCGGGCGTGGTGGTTCTCGAACTGGCCGGTCAGGGCCTCGATGAGGGCGGCTTTCTTGTTCCGCATCCGGGCTCTGGCCATCTCCGCGAGGACCTTCGGGTTGCGCTGGCCGGCGATCAGGGCGTCCATCATGGCGCGGCCGGAGACGCCGAAGATGTCGGTGGCTACGGTGGAGAGTTTGATCTGGGCGTCTTCGAGGAGCTTCTCCACGCGCTGCTTGTGCCGGGTGCGTTCCTCGGTGAGCACGGTGCGGGTGCGGGTGAGGTCCCGGAGCTGCCGGATCGGTTTCGGGGGCACGAACGAGGGCCGGAGCATGCCGCGTTCGGTGAGCTTGGCCAGCCAGATCGCGTCCAGCTTGTCGGTCTTGGGCCGGCCCGGGACGTTCTTCACGTCGCGGGCGTTGACGAGCCACACCTGCAGCCCGGCCGCTTCCAGCAGGAAGAACCAGCACTTCCAGTACGACCCGGTCGCTTCCATGACCACGCGGGTGACGCCCTGGCAGCGCAGGTGGTCAGCGAGTTCCAGGATGGCGTTGGTGGTCGCGCCGACGTTCCAGACGCGCTGGACGCGCTTGCCCGGCTTGTCGTCGTGGGGCAGGCGCGTGCACACCATGCCCGAGGCCTTGGCGATGTCGATCGCGGCGACCCGCTCGACGATCTCCTCGGCCTGTTCGATGTCTTCCGCTGCGTGCACGCCTCTCCCTGCCTTCGGCCTTGTTGCGCGATAGGTTGGGACCGCCCGGGGGACCGGTTGAGGGAAGAGTGAGAATCTAACCGGCGTGCTCGAAGCGACAGTGCGCGGCCCCTCTGTTCGGCCCCCGGCGCCAGACTGACTCACGGCCTCGATGTGCCAAGAAGCGAACGGCGTTGCGGGCGGCCCCACCCGGCAGGTTTTCACGGCCGCGAGGCGCCGCCGTCAGGCGGCCGGGGGACTGACTCCGGACTCCGCCTTTGAGCAGTCGCATGGGTGTGGCCCGCCGGGTGATGTGTTCCGGCGGGCCACGGCTGCTGCAGGTTAAGAGGTGGCTACTTGCCGCGGTGAGCGTTGAAGATCTTCAGCGAGGCATGTCCTTCGTTAGGGAAGTTCCGCCTTCTGGGCGTGGTAGCAGGACGGAAGGTCGCCCTTGAGGACATCCGTACCGAAAAGTCCCTCATCCTTGCCTTCACCGGACGGCAGGACAACCACGAGGGTAGATCCGTCGGGAATCTTGTCCCGGTGAATGGTTGCCACCAGCCGGTTGTGCACGCGTTCAACCTTGCTTACTGCGGCCCCGCTTGCCTCCTTGTCCCGGTTGAGGTCCTTCTGGGCGATGGGGCAGGTGGGATCATCGCGGTAGACACGGGCGGGCACGCCCATGCGGTCCAGGTCGTGCTGCAACTCGGCGGGGTCTGCCACCACCCTCGTTCGCCCGGGCCAGGCTTCGCCGGGGGTGGTGCACTTGCCATTGACGCACTTCATCTCCCCTCCCTTGACCCGCAGGCTCATCTTCACCGTGCTGTTGGGCTCCCGGTCCAGGGTGTAGGCCACGTTACGGATCTGGCCCGGGCCGGCCGCGACGGTAACGGTGTCGCTGCTGCCGGACGTCTGGCCGACGCTCACCGCGACACCAGCCACGGCCGCTGCCAGTGCCAGCGGAGCAGCAACGCGTGTGGCCAGCCGCCAACGCCTGGCAGTGAGACCGGACTCTTCTTGTACGTGATTCATGAGGTGTTCTTTCAGCAGACGGTGGCGGTCGCGGGAGAGATCCGGGTTTGCCGCTGCTGGCAGTAGCCGGGACAGTTCCTCACGCTCCGGGCTTCGCGGCGAGTGCGGGGTGGCATTCATCGGTTCTTCTCCTGCTTCGACCGGACCGCGGATGCGCGGTCACCCGGTATCTGTCCGCTGGCAGAGTCGCGTTGCATACTTTTCGGAACCCGGGCCAGCTCCTGCTCCGTGAGCTGCCGCAGGCGGCTGCGCGCCCGCGACAGCCGGGATCGGACTGTGCCGACCGGCACGCCCAGCGCTTCGGCCACCGCTGCGTGCTCCAGGCCGGACCACACGCACAAGGCGAACACCTCCCGCTCCGCCGGCCGCAACCGCTCAAGCGCGGCCTTGGCCGCGGCCAGCTGCTCGGTATCGGCGAGCCGCCCGACCAGCTCCTCCGCGAAATCCGGCACAGCCTCGCGTAGCGGCAGCTGGGTCAACGCCTTCTGGTGCCGACGCGCAGCGCGGGCAGTGTTACGCAATACGTTGGTGGCGATTCCCAGCAGCCACGGCTGGAGACTCTCTCCGCCCGGGCGCAGTTTCTTCCTCAGCCGCCAGGCCTCCAGGAACGTCAGGGACACCACGTCCTCGGCCGCGGCCCAGTCACCGGTCCAGCGCACCGCGTGCCGGTACACGACACGGGCGTGCGCATCAAAGATCTGCCCGAATGCGGCCGGGTCCCCGGCCCGTACCCGGGCGCGTAGTGATATGTCCACGCACAGTCCTGTCCGACCAGCCGCACGCATTGCAGTGATCCCTATCACAAAGGCGGGGACCGGGCGCCCTCAGCGGTCCCAGAGACCCCCTACCAATCTCAACCAGCTTGCGCGAGCGAATTCGGATCACACTTGAGTACGCACTGCTTCCCGGCCGACGCCCTGTCAAAAGCTGATCACGCAGAACGCCAGAGCAGTGTCAGGGACGGAACTCTTTGTGGACGATCACAAAGATCCATCTCACTGTCCGATTCCCGCCGTCAGCGGCAGGTCAGCGGCCTGCTCTGCTCCCAAGCGGACCGAGTTCGAGCCGGTTGCTCATTCGAGCCGACTTCTGCGGAACCCACAGGGCCCCGGCGTGTGCCTGGATCGTCCGGTTTGGTTATGTGATGCCGTAGAGGGCGAGGACGCGGGGGCGCTCGGTGTGGGCTCGTCGTCCGGCGGCGGTGTTGACGTAGCCGGCGAGCTTGAGCGCGCTGCGGATCAGGTCGCGGAGGGCAGCGAGTACGGCGGGCGCGTTGCGGGTTCTGACCTGGGACTTGTCCTCGTTGAAAGTGACATCTCGACACCAGTGGACGGTATTTTCCACGGTCCAGTGCCCGCGAGCCCAGGACGCGATCTCGGCTGCGTTCGCTTCCTCGGCGGGCAGGTCGGTGATGGCGTAGACGGTCTCGTTGGACCATTTTTTCGCCCCGTAGAGACGGCGTCGGCGCTGGATCCGCAGGACCTGGGCCGCGTGCGGGAAGAGCAGGCCCTCGACGGTGACGACCTGCACGAGCCGCTGCTCGTGACGGCCGTGGCCCCGGGCGTCGTCGCGGTGGATCACAGGGATCTCCTTCCAGGGCAGGGCGTGGAGTTGACGGGCCTGGCCGCGCTGGTTGTTCTTGATGGTCAGCAGGTAGTGGGCGCCGCGTTCGCGCAGGTAGATGGCGTGGTCGCGTTGGGCGTGGAGGGCATCGGCGGTAACGACCGCCCCCGTGAGATCCGCGTCGTCGATCTGGTCGAGGAGAGGTGCGAACTCGGGGATTTCGTTGGTCTTCGCGCCGATCTCGCGGGAGGCGAGAGTGACACCGTCGCCGTGACGGACGGCGGACAGGACGAAGACGCGGCTGCCGTCCGGGCGCCTCGCGCCGCGCAGGCACGTGCCGTCCACCGCGATCGCCCGCCGCCGGAGCCGTACCGGCTCGGCGCGGGCGGCCGCCCGGTGAGCCCGGCGCTGTTCACGTTCGGTGCCACCGTCGGGCATCGTGGCTTCGTGCACGTTCAGCAACAGCGTTTGTGGGTGAGTTTTAGCAGCAGTTGGTGATCACTTGGCTCGTGCTTGTCCGTGAGAAATGACGGCGCTGCTTCCGGCGAGAGGCAGGACCGGGGCGCTCGACAGCCGGGTTATGAGCTGAGGCTGTTCAGTGCGGCTTCGGCCAGGTTGGGCCACTGAGCGGCGTGTGCGTGGGGCACGGCGACCCAGTCTTTGAAGGGACGGTGCTTCCCCGACGGGTCGAAGAGTTCGGCCCCGGTCAGGGCGAGGGCTTCGGCGTGGGCGGGGGTTCCGTCGCCGAGTTTGAAGGCGAGGTAGTCGTCCTTGAGACAGGCGAAGGCCTTGCCGTGGGCCTTGAGGGCGCGCTTGCCGAACATCGCACCGGCGGTAGCGCCGTGGTGGGCAAGGTCGACGGCGATGTCGTCGAAGAGTTCATCGGGGGTCATGGGCGGGTCCTTGTTCGGGTTGGGTGAGCTGGTTGCGTCGGCGGAGGAGGTAGTCGTGTTCGGCTTGGTTGCCGACGAGGGCGAGTGCGGTGTCGTAGGCGGCGACCGCTTCGGTGGTGCGGTCGAGGCGGCGCAGGAGTTCGGCGCGGGCGGCGGGCAGCAGGTGGGAGCCGGCAAGGTGTCCGTCCTCCTGGAGCTGGTCGAGGATGCGCAGGCCGATGGCGGGCCCGTCGGCCATGGCGAGGGCGATGGCCCGGTTGAGTTCGACCATGGGTGAGGGGACTGTCTTGGCGAGCATGCCGTAGAGGGAGGCGATCTGCGGCCAGTCGGTGGCCCGTGCGGTGGGGGCGTCGGCGTGCACCGCGGCGATCGCCGCCTGCAGCCCATAGGGTCCGGGCGGCCTGATGTGCAGGGCGGTGATGACCAGTTGGCGGCCTTCGGCGATCTGCTGTTGGTCCCACAGGGTGCGGTCCTGGTCCTCGAGCATGACCAGCTGGCCGTCGGCTGTGGTGCGGGCGGGGCGGCGGGCGTCGGTCAGCAGCATCAACGCCAGCAGCGCGGTGGTCTCGGCTTCGTCGGGCAGCAGGCGGTGCAGGACGCGGGCCAGACGGATGGCCTCCTCACACAGTTCCGGGCGGATCTGCGTGGGTCCGGCGGTGGCCGCGTATCCCTCGGTGAACAGCAGATAGAGCACTGCCAGAACAGCCGGCAGCCGCTGAGGAAGCTCGGTGCTGTCCGGGACGCGGTAGGGGATGGCGGCGTCGCGGATCTTGCGCTTGGCCCGCACGATGCGCTGGGCGATGGTCGGCTCGCTTACCAGGAACAGCCGGGCGACCTCCGGCGTGCTCAGACCAGCCAGGCAGCGCAAGGTGAGCGCGACCTGAGCGGACCGTGCCAGGGCGGGATGGCAGCAGGTGAAGAACAGCCGCAGCCGCTCGTCGGGGATGTCGCCCTGCGCCGGTTCGGGTGGCGCCTGGGTGTGGGCCATCGTGGTCTCCGTTCGCAGCAGCGCGAGCTTGCCGGCCAGGTTCTGCTCGCGACGGATCCGGTCGATCGCCGCGTTGCGGGCCACCGTGGTCAGCCAGGCGGCCGGGTGGTCCGGGATGCCGTCGGCCGGCCAGCGCCGTACCGCCTGAAGGCAGGCATCGGCGAGGGCCTCCTCGGCGACGTCCAAGTCGCCGAGGAGGCTCACCAGCCGGGCCAGGACCCGGCCGTGCTCGGCTCGGAAGATCTGCCCGAGCTCTTCGCCGCCGCTCAGGTGGGCATCACCGGACGCACCTCCACCGTGCCGTGACTCGCGCCCGGGCAGCGCGCCGCCCACTCCAGCGCCTCGTCCAGGTCCGCGCACTTCAGTACGAAGAATCCGCCCAGCTGCTCACGGGCCTCGGCGAACGGGCCGTCGGTGACCAGGCGCTCGCTCTCGCGGATGGCCACCGTGGTCGCGGTAGCCGACGGTTGCAGCTTCTGGCCGCCTTGCATCACACCGGCCTGCACGGCTGCGGCGGCGTAGGCATCGTAGTCCTTGCCGAGCTGGTCCCAGTCGACCTCGCCGTCCTTTGACTCGTCCCGATAGATCAGCACCACGTATTGCATGATCAGGCCTTTCCTTGCGCTTTGCCTTCTGGCGGCCGGTGGCCGCGTCGCTGGAAGGACGAACCAGCAGTGGCCGGATCGACAGCAGACGCCGCGGGAATGCTGTGAGGCCAGTCACATCCTCTCGGTCCCGCTCGGCAGCCGGAACGTCAGCCGGCCTTGACCTGCTCGTGAGCTCGTGCGCGGGTCTGGGCGAGACGGTAGGAGTCGGTGCCGGTCTCGATGATGGTGCCGTTGAAGGTGAGACGGTCGACGATGGCCGCGCAGAGGCGGGGATCGGTGAAGGTCTTGGTCCAGCCGCCGAACGACTCGTTCGAGGCGATCGCGACGCTGTTCTTCTCCTCCCGCTCGGTCAGAACCTGGAACAGCAGTTCGGCGCCGCGGCGGTCGAGCTCCATATAGCCCAGCTCGTCGATGCAGAGAAGATCGACGCGGCCGTAGCGCGCGATGGTCTTGTTGAGCTGCTTCTCATCAGCGGCCTCGACCAGCTCGTTCACCAGCTTCGTGGCGAGGGTGTAGCGGACGCGGTAGCCCTTCATCGCGGCCTCGGCGCCCAGGGCGATGAGCATGTGGGACTTGCCGGTGCCGGAATCCCCGATCAGACAGAGCGGCTGACTCTTCTTGATCCATTCACAGCTGGCAAGAGTGTGGATCGTGGCCGCGTCGATGTTCGGGTTGGCGTCGAAGTCGAAGGCCCGCAGGGACTTCTCCCGCGGGAAGCCGGCCGCCTTGATCCGCCGTTCCGAGCGGCGCCGCGCCCGGTCGTCGCATTCGGCCATCAGCAGCTCGGCGAGGAAGCCGCGGTAGGTCATCTGGTCCTTCATCGCCCGGTCGGCGATCTCGTTGAACTCATTTCTGATCGACGGCAGCCGCAGCATGCGGCAGGCGGTGTCGATGGCGGCGTCGGCGGCCTGCTCGGTCAAGCCTCGCTGGCGGGGCAGGGTCACTGCGCTTCTCCCTCTCGGTGGACTGCGCGACGATGTCGGAGCAACTGGTCATAGGGGGTCACCGACGGCAGCGGCCGGGTGTCCGGAGGGAGATGAGACAGCTTCCATTCGTGCAGAGACGTCACGTTCGCCGACGAGTTGGCGGGCGATGGTCGGCTTGACGGGTCGGGTTCGGTCTCGGCCTGGGCGGCCTTGCGGGCCTCCAGCGCGACGGCGTCAGCGGTCATCGCCCCCGCCCGCAGGGCCGCGGCCAGTCCTGCGACGACGTACTCGTGCGGCAGGTGCCGACCAAGGAGCAGGACCTCGATCAAGGCGCGGGTGCCGTCCCGCTCGCCGTGGATCTTCTGAGCCTGAGCCCACCAAGCATCGTGGACAGGGGTGAATTTGCCTGCCGAGCGGGCCTGTTCGAGGGCGGTGGAACCGGGAACGCGCCGGGCTTGCGGACCAGGACCTCCAGGTAGTGATCCAGCTCCAGGCGGACGGCGCCCTTGGCGATGAGTCTCTCGTGTCTGGCCACTTCCACGTTTTGGTCATAAACCACCAGGTGAGAAGCATGCAGGACGACTCGCACCCGCTTGCCGATCAGCCGGATCGGCACCGAGTAGCGGTTGGTGCGGACGGGAATCTGGCCATAGCGGTCCACCCTCGGCGTGAACAGCCGGCCCGTCTCGAACGGCTCCTCGGGCAGGGGCATCAACAGCGGCTGTTCGAGCGCGAAGCACTCAGCGACAGTCTTGGACCGGGCACCGATGCGGCGTGCATCGTCCTGCTGGTCCCACTGCCCGACCATTTCGTTCAGCTCGGCGAGCGAGGAAACTTCGGGGACGGGAACGAAGTGGTTGCGACGGAAGTAGCCGATCTGGCCTTCGACACCGCCCTTCTCGTGGGCGCCGTCGATACCGGGCTGGCAGTAGAAGCTCTCAATACCGAAATGCGACCTGAACGCAATCCACCGGTCAGCCTCGACCCTTGCCCGGCTCAGCCCGAGCACCCTTGCGACTGCGGCCTTGAGGTTGTCGTAGCGCACCTTCCTCCGCGGGACGCCGCCCAGTGTCCGAAGCGCGTGGACATGACCTTCGAAGAACGCTTCCTGACCGCAGGAGGCGAACACCCGGTGGACGGCCTTGCCCGAATACGACAGCCGGAAAGAGAACAAATAGCAGGTCACCAGCTCGCCTGCCAGCCGCACCGTCACGTCACCGAAGTCGACTTCCGCCTCGTGACCAGGCTGATGGGTCTGCGGGACGAACGCCTCCAGCGGTGCCTTGCCGGACGCCACCAGAATCTCCGGCTTCCGGCCGGCGACGTAATAGCGGACCATCCCGTAGGAGACGTCCGCCCCATGTTCCTCGACCAGCCGGTGGAAGATCCGTGTAACGGTATGACGCTGCTTGCGTGGCGCATCCAGGTCCGTCCGGAGGATCTCGTCGATCACCGGCTTGTACGGATCCAGCCCGCTCGCCCGGGGCGGCAGCGTCTTGCGCGGCTCCGGCCAGGCCGAGTCCAGTGCCTTCCGCACCGTCCGCCACGTCACGCCGTGCTTGCGCTCAAGCTCCCGCATCGACATGCCGCCGCGGTGGTCACGCCGGATCGCCGCGTACAGCTCGACCCTCGACATCCGCGGCATGACCAGCACCTTTCACCAGGAGCATCCCGATGCTGCCCTGGCAAGTACCCCGGTGCCTCCCAAACTCGTCAACACCACCCATCCGTGTATCGAGGCGCCTCCCAAACTCATCGACAAGCGACGTCGCTACTGCTCGATAAAGCCAGGCATCACCGGCTCCGGCCGGCGGGGCTGTGCGGACAGCAGAGGCCGAAGGTAGTCGTAACCGGCCGCGCCGATCTCACCGGGATCGAGTCGCCCCAGGACGCTGCGCAGGGTCTTCTCGCTCGGCACCCGGTAGCGGCCAAGGAGTGGGTGGTAGGGCAGGCCGAAGGCGGCCAGTTCCTCCGGCGTCGCACGTCGGCACCACTCCGCCGCCGCGGTGATCGAGTCGTGGCCGGACGGGGTCATCGCGCAGACCACCAGGGCCAGCAGCGAGGAGAGCCGGTACCGCACTCCGCAAGCCCCTCTCGGATCGGTGACCGACTCGAACTCGGCGACCAGGCAGCGCACTTGCTCCTTGGCGGCACCCTCGCCGAGGGCTTCCAGGCAGGGCGCACAAGGCACGGGGACAGCGACAGGGGATGATGGAGAAACGAACACGGCACCTTCGCGGATCTTGCAGCGTAGAGAACTACATGATCCACAGGTGCCGTGTTCACCTGCTTCCGGGACCCACCACCGAGATCAACACCCCAGACCGGGACGATCCAGGCACTCGCCGGGGCCCTGGCGGAACCCAGGACCTTCGTGGATCTTGAAGCGTAGAGAACTACATGATCCACAGGTGCCGTGTTCACCTGCTTCCGGGCCTCACCCTCAAGGCCAACCGACCCAAGTCGGGGCGAGCCGGGCACTCGCCGGGCCCTGGGGACCACTGCCCGAGAACTTCGGGGCGCCTCAAACTGACTGGGCGCCTGTAGATTTGGCTGGCATGTCACAGGATGTGTCGTCTAAAGCTCGATGGTTCGACGGGGCTGAGGCAGATGGCGGTTTGAGGGATCCCCGCTTCATGGTGCTTGCCGACTCCGGGCGGGTGCTTCCTTTGCTGGACAGGACTGCCGGTCGGGATTCACAGTTGATGGCTGCGGTGTATCGAACGTCAGTGGCTCGATGGCGGACCGCAACACCTGCGTTGCGTCGGCAAGCGCTGGCGCTGGACGCGGCACGCTTCGGGGCTCGTGATCTGGCCGAGCGGATCACCGCAGTGAATGTGGCAGGAGCGCCCGGGGAGCAATGGCGAGTGGGCTGGGCGACAGGCTCGCTGGTCGACTCTCGGTTCCTGTATTCCATCGATGGCTGCCAGGGTGGGATTCGCGGCGTGGCGACGGTGACGCTAGGCAGTAGAATCGTCGCTTTGTGCGGAAGCAATGACGGAACTCTTCGGTGGTGGGACCTCGCTACCGGCTCTCAGATCGGTGAGTGCTTCGTCAGTCATGGCGTAGCACTGACTGCGGTGTCAGCAGCCGTTGTCAATGACCGGCCGCTCGCCGTCACCGGTGTTGCCGACGGCACGGTCCACCTGTGGGACCTGGCCACCGACCAGCAAGTCGGGAAACCTCTCACTGGCCACAACGGGACCGTCCGGTGTGCGGAGACTGTCATCGTTGACTGTTGTGCGCTCGCCGTCACCGGTGGTGCCGATGGCACGGTCCGCGTGTGGGACCTGGCCGTCGGCCAGCAAGTCGGGAAACCTCTCACCGGCCACAACTCTGAAGTGACTACGGTCGCCACAGCCGTGGTGGGTGGCTGGCCCGTCGCCATCACCGGCGGCTCGGATGGAACAGTTTTACGGTGGGATTTGGTGGCGGGGCAGCAGACCGGAGCGCCCTTGATGGGTCCTACTGGCATGCCTACGGTAGTAGCGACAGCAAAGTTGAACGCCAAGCCCGTCGCCGTCGGCTTTACCGGAAACTTCGTCACCGGGGATGCCCTCCGCGTGTGGGATCTACGGGAATCCGAACAAACAGGCCAATTCCTTACCAGCCAGGACAGTAATCCGATGCATGCAGTGACCACTACTGCATTTGACGGCGGGCTTACGGTCGTGGCCGTGGACTGGTCAGGCGGCTGGGTGCAGATCCGGAATCTGGCCACCGGCCAGCAAACTGGCAGGCCCCTGTCCGGACACATAGATACCGTGTGGTCAATCGCTACGGCCGCGGTGGACAACCATTGCTTCGTCGTCACGGGAGGGGAGAACGGGACGGTGCGCGTGTGGGACCTGGCTGCCCCGCGTCTGCTCAGCCAGCCGCGCGTCGGCCACACCAGTCCTGTGCACACAATCAGCACGGGGGTTGCCAACGGTACACAGATTGCCGTCACCGTCTCCGGATCCGATGCCAAGACCGTACTGGCCTGGGAACTCGCTTCCGGCCGGCAGATCGGCACTACCAGCATTGACAACATCACTGAGAGGCCGGAACGGGATGTGGCCGAGCTGGGCATCCCCCTTGTCATGATCACAGAAGTAGGCAAATGCGTTACTGTACGTAATCTGGTCACTGGACATCAGGTTGGAGCACCGCTCATCGGACACACGGGCAGAGTGCGTGCCGTGACCACAGGGGTGCTGAACAGTGAGCCCATCGCCATTACGGGCGGCGAAGACCGATCGGTGCGAGTGTGGGATTTGTCCAGCGGACGGCAGATGGGCGCACCGCTGGTCGGACACACCGGCTGGGTGTGCACGGTGGCGTCCACGGTGCTGGATGGCATACCCATTGCCGTTACAGGAAGCAGGGACCGGTCGGTGCGGGTGTGGGATCTGACCAGTAGGCAGCAGATTGGTCAGCCGCTCACGGGGCCAACCTCAACTGTCTGCGCGGTGGCCACCGGCATTGTGGATGGCAGACCTACGGTTGTTGCCGGCCGCGAAGACGGGACAGTGCAGGCATGGGATCTCGTTACCCGTACACGGCTCGGCACCGATTTGACTTTCCCCTATCCAATAACGAGCCTGGCGATCGCATCCGGAGGTGAACTAGTCGTCGGCTTCGACCGAGAAGTTGCCGTTTTTACTCACCAGTGACAAGTAAGCATCAGCGCGATAGGTCGGTCTGGACGGTGCTGTCACGTTAACTCTGGTGGCGTGGGATGATCTTCGGGTTGATCGGGCTGGGAGGTCTGCCGTGGCGAGTGTGTCGCCCTCGTACAAGCGTCACCGGTACCCGGTGGAGGTCATCGCGCAGTCCCTTCAGTTGGAGATCAGAGACCGTCTGATTTAGATCGATGCTGGTAGCGGCGTTTCTGGGGTGGTCCGGTAGGCGCTGTCAAGTTGAGTGAGGGGCCTCGGGTCTGGGATGATCGTCGGGTTTGTTGATCGTCCGGGGAGGGGGCGGCCGTGGAGTCCGAAGCGACGGTGTCGTACAAGGGTTTCCGGTTCCCGGCGGAGGTCATCTCCCAGGCGGTGTGGCTGTACCACCGCTTCCCGCTCAGCTACCGCGAGGTCGAGGAGTTGCTGCTGGCGCGCGGGATCATCGTCTCCCACGAGGCCATCCGGCAGTGGTGTGACCGGTTCGGGCCCCAGTACGCGGCCGCCCTACGCCGTCGCCAGCCGAAGGCCGGCGACAAATGGCATTTGGACGAGGTATTCGTGAAGATCAAAGGGGTCCGGTACTACCTGTGGCGAGCCGTCGACCAGGACGGCAACGTGCTCGACATCCTGCTGCAGTCGAGGCGGAACGCGAAGGCCGCCAGGCGCTTCATGGCCAAGCTGATGAAGAAGCAACAGCGGGTGCCCCGGGTTCTGGTGACCGACAAGCTGAAGAGCTACGGTACTGCCCGCCGGACGCTGATGCGCTCGGTTGAGCACCGGTCCCACAAGGGCCTGAACAACCGGGCCGAGAACAGCCATCAGCCAACGAGGCAACGCGAACGCGCGATGAAGGGCTTCCGCTCCGCCGGCAGAACCCAACAGTTCCTGTCCGTGTTCAGCCAGATCTCGGCCCCACTTCCGGCCTCGCCGCCACCGGATGACCGCACCCAGCTACCGCGCCGAGATGCAGCACCGCTTCACCCTCTGGAACCAGATCACCGGCACCGCCAGCATGCCCACCACCGTCTGAACACGGCATCATCACCGGCCCCACCCCACCCTGACACACCCTCAACCACCCAGACCACGGACAACTTGACAACGCCCACCGGAACTCCAAGAGCCGCCGCGAGCCGGCTCCCCGGCCGCCCGGCCAGCGCCACCGCGATGCTGGTAAGCATCTCGCGCAGCAGCGGGGTGAAGCGGGCATGTGGGCTGGTCAGCCCGGCAACCTGTTCGACGAACGTCACTGCCGCGCAAGCGGCGTTGAGGCACCGGAACCGGCGCACCAGCAGCTCGATCACCACCCGGGCGCCGCTGATCGCCGCATCCGACAACCGTCGCGGATACCGGCCGTGCACCCGTCCCGAGGAACTGCCGCAGTGCGGGCACAGCCCATCGGCCGCACGCGCGCGGGCATGCAGGGTGATCCCGCCGACAGGCCGCTCCACCAACTCCACCACGACACCCGTCAGATGAGGAAGAAGCGCCTCGAAGCTCCGCGAAGTACACACGAATCATGATCACAGCCGCGTCGCACGTCGGCACCACTCCGCCGCCGCGGTGATCGAGTCGTGGCCGGACGGGGTCATCGCGCAGACCACCAGGGCCAGCAGCGAGGAGAGCCGGTACCGCACTCCGCAAGCCCCTCTCGGATCGGTGACCGACTCGAACTCGGCGACCAGGCAGCGCACTTGCTCCTTGGCGGCACCCTCGCCGAGGGCTTCCAGGCAGGGCGCACAAGGCACGGGGACAGCGACAGGGGATGATGGAGAAACGAACACGGCACCTTCGTGGATCTTGCAGCGTAGAGAACTACATGATCCACAGGTGCCGTGTTCACCTGCTTCCGGGGCCCACCACCGAGATCAACACCCCAGACCGGGACGATCCAGGCACTCGCCGGGGCCCTGGATCAAGCCCTGGCACCTTCACCCCACAGAGACAGGATGGAAACGGCTCAATGAGCCTCTTCAGCGGCCACTCCCCAAGGCGAATAGGTGCCGAAGGTTGACCGCGGCACGGCCTGCAGCGATCGGCAAGCTTTGCGGAGACGGCCGTCACCCGATCGGTGCCAAGCTGAAGAAGCTCAATCACCGCGTTTCGTTTCCTCGGCGGCTTGATCGAATGCTTGATCTATTGCCAGACGCAGCCGCTCCATCCCTTCCGGGACGCCGCCTTCCATCCCTGCAGAAACGGCCGCCTCGTAATCTTTTGCCAACTCCCCGTGTAATGATAGAACCTGAGAAATCTTACATCCTCTGGGCAAGGTGGGCGAGGAGCAGAATACCCACTTGGCAAGAAGTTTCGCCCCGGGGACTGGGAACATTATTTCCGCCTGCGATCCCTTAATTACGTTCACTATTTCCCAACGTACGGGATCGCCTTCTTTGGTCACGGTAACGCCTTGACCGCCAATGGAAAAAGCACCCTCCAGGCGGACCTCAATAGGATCTACGTTCACCCAATTTTCGACGTTCGACCAAAAGTCCCAAGCGAACTTGCGGGACGCCTTGGTTTCAATTTCACTAGAGAATGACCACACTGACGGAATTCCTTTAATGGGCGCCGTCGGCATTACGCCCTCGGCTACCTCACACCAGCCGAGTTCGAACAGCAACTGATCACGTCACGTACGCTGTCACTCGCCGTATGAAACCCGGTGTCCACTCTCGGGGACCAACCTCAGGGCCACCCATCATCCCACCGCCGTGACGCCGGTCATCCAATAACGGCAACGCGCTCTCGAAGCTTCCCTGTAGTATCAGACCGCCCCGGCTCTCAGCCAACCTTGCTGTTGGTGATCCTGTATGCGACCTTTATCTTGTCGCTACTGCCTTCCTCTGTGTTGTAGACATTGAATGTGCCGTAGGTATCCGTGCCCGCGTCGACGTAAAAAGTTCTGTAGCCATAACCGTCAGAGTCGCCCGTCGAGCACGAAGCACCTTCGTAGAGGACCGTCCCCAGATCGACTCGCACTTGATTGGGGCGGTGAGCTCCGTCGGGGTTTCGACTGTCATAAATCGCGACCCTCTCCTGCAATTGTGCCCACACTTCCCCACCCGCGCATGCCGTTTTCCCGAGGGGTTCCCAGTCCACGGGATAGAACGGTCCGACATTGACATCTCTCTTATAGGATCCACTGACAGTAGGGTTCGAGACCCCGTCACCGTCATCATCCGTTACCACATAGTTGAGACTTATCGTGACTTTATACCTCCCGCTATCGATAGTAGCCGCAGCCGGGGTAGCGGAGAAGCCAGCCAAAACGGCGGAGGCGGCGCCAGTGGCAACGAGAGCGAGAGTTCTATTACGTAGAGTCGACATTTCGTGTCAGTTCCTTCGATAGACCGGAAGCAAAGGGCGCTGCCGGCGGGGAGCACTGCTGCTAGCGCATACGGATTCCCAACGCCTCCCAGTCCGAGTAACTGGTACTCAACTTCATCCCGGTGCTGCAGGGGAGTTTTCAGGGCCCCCGCTGAGACGAAGCGCTCATGTGGCACTGTCACGTTGTTGGTGGTGGGGTGGGATGATTTTCGGGTTTCTGTGACCGCGAGGGATCGCCGGTGTCGGATGTGCCGCCGTCGTACAATAACGGAGGGGTGCGCGCTTGAGGTTGGGGCGTGCTGGCCTGTCGGGTTGGCTGGAGGTTGATCACCGTTCGGCGGCTCGGTCGGAGACGAGGCCGGCGAT
This sequence comes from Streptomyces sp. NBC_00289, assembly GCF_041435115.1. Lineage (NCBI taxonomy): Bacteria > Bacillati > Actinomycetota > Actinomycetes > Kitasatosporales > Streptomycetaceae > Streptomyces > Streptomyces sp. NBC_00289. The sequence goes on from NZ_CP108048.1 coordinate 26,163, forward strand.
GGCGGCGAAGGTCTCGTCGAAGTACTCGCGACGTCCGATGTAGCGCTGAAGGGTGCGCCACTGCTTGTGTTCGGCGTTGGCGTGTTCCACGCAGATCCGCTCCGAGGACTGCTGGTGACGGTCTGAACCGTTCCGGGTTTGATCGAGACTCTAGGTCGTGACTGTGACCTGGTGTTTCGTGGTTTCGCGGTAGTACTTGGTCTCGTATTCGGCGGGTGGGATGTGCCCTATTTCACCGTGGAGCCGACGGTGGCAGTACCAGTCGACCCATTCGGCGGTGGCGAGTTCGACTTGGGAAAGCGTTTTCCAGGGCCGACGAGGCTTGATCAACTCGGTCTTGAACAGGCCGATCGTGGACTCCATCAGGGCGTTGACGCTCCTATAGTTGTCAACTCGTGGCAGTGATTGCGTTCGGGGCAGGCTGGATGAGGTGGTACTGATCTTTAAGGTCTTGCTTGACGATCTGTCAGTTCGGGCATATGGGCGGTATGGGGACTTCGAATGCCGCGCGTTGGGGGCCGGCTGAGCGGGAGGCGCGGCGGATGCAGGCCGCCGACCTGTTCGAACAGGATGTGAGGCAGGCGCATGTGGCCCGGCTGCTGGGGGTGTCCCGGCAGGCGGTCGGCCAGTGGCATGCGGCGTGGCGGGAGGGCGGTCGTGAGGCGCTTGTGGCGCGGCCGAACGGGTCCCGCTCGTATCTGACGCCGCAGCAGGAGCAGGAGTTGCTGCGAGAGTTACGACTCGGGGCGTCGGCGCACGGCTGGGAGGGCCAGGGCTGGACGCTCGCGCGTATCGCGCGCGTGATCGAGGAGAAGTACGGGGCGCGGTTCACGGTGCCGGGGGTGTGGTACCTCATGGACCGTCTGGGCTGGTCGTGGCAGGTTCCGAAGACGCAGGCGGTCCAGCGCGACGAGGAGGCGATCGCATGGCGCACGGAGACGTGGCCGGCGGTGTCCCATCCGGTCAAGCCGTGACCGAGGGGCGCTGGATCGTCTTCGGGGACGAGTCCGGAGCGGCGCTCGCCGGCGTGGTGCGCCGCACCTGGGGACAGCGGGGCACCACTCCGGTGATCAAGCTGAACGGGTCGCGCGGGGACCGGGAGAACATGGTGGCGTTCGTCGCCTACAGGCCCGGGTTCGAGCCGAGGCTGCTTGTGTGGCACAAGAGTCGCGAGGGATACACCAAGGAGCACTTCCCGCTCCTGCTGACCATAACTCGACCGTGTCCACCTCGGCACCTTCACCGGCCCCGCCGGCACGTTCCAGCAGGTCACCACCCCCACCAAGCCCCAGCAGGACCTGCTCGCCAAGCTCGGCATCCCTGCGCCCAGGCAGATCGCCAGCCTTCATCCCGCACCGCGCTGACCAGCCATAACACCACCGCCTAGAGACACGCCCTCCAGGCGGTCACAGTCATGTTCCCGCAGGTCAGGCCGCACTCTCGGCTCTCTAGGCCGCCGAATGATGTCGAACCCGGGCCTGAGCGGCTGGCCAGCGAGGCATCATTCGCCGCCTTGTGCGGTGTCAGTGCGGTCGAGCAGTCCTCCGGCAAGACCCAGCGCCGGCGGTTGAACCGCGGCGGTAACCGCCAGGCCAACGCTGCCCTCTACCGGATCGTCGTGACAGCATCGCTTCTACAACACCAACCGACTACACAGCGTGTGCGGATACCGCAGTCCGATCGACTACGACCACGACCACCGAGCCAACTCCGCCTTGGGGCTGGCCGCATAGAAGATCTCCACAGTCCGAGGGGATTGACACCTCAGCCAACCACCCGAACCCCGCGGGAGTCACTGCTTGACATCCATAGGGGCATCAGCGCCCCTGCGGAGTGCATGGGCCAGCTCCTGGCGGCTGGTGACGCCGAGCTTGCCGTAGATCCGGCGGAAGTGGTTGTCGACCGTACGCACCGAGAGGGTCAGAGCAGTTGCAATGTCCTTGCTAGTGGCACCGGTGACGGCGAGTTGGGCAACCTGCTGCTCTCGCGGGGTGAGCGGAATTGCGGCAATGGCGGTGGCCAGGAGCGGCGTGCGGAGGCCCGGACAACGGGATGCTGCGGCTTCTGCCCGCGTGGCCGCCGCCGTGGCGCGGCGGGACTCGCCGGCCTGCTGCCACGTTGTGGCTGCGGCGGTGGCGGCTTCGGCGGCCAGAAGGTCCGCGCCGATTACTTCCAATTCGCTGGTGACATCAAGGAGATCAATCGGAGCGCTGGCTGCCAGGGCTGCGGCGAGGTGGGCCCGGGCGGGAGCGAAAGCTCCGTCGCATGTGTGAGTGAGTTCGGTCAGCCGGTCGGTAACGTCGTTCGCGCCCCCGAGGCGGGCGATGTCTGTGAGGAGCAGTGCCTCGGAAGTGAAGTGGCCCATGTCGCGCGCGGCTTCGGCGGCATCGACTAGCACGGCGCGCGCGCGAGGTTGTTGCCCACGAGCCGCTTGGAGCCAGGCCTCGGCGAGGCACTCTTCAGCCGTGAACATGCCAAAGGGAGGGTGGGTCGTGGCTTCGGCCCACGTGGCCTCTGCCGTTTCACGGTCATCGAGGAGTACTGCGGACGCGGCCAGGCCGGCCAGCACGGGACGCAACGCTCTGGTTTGGTGGTGGGCGCGGCACAATGCGGCGGATTCGGCATACCAGTGGCGGGCAAGGGCGCAGTGTCCGGCCATAAGCTCGGCGCGGGCAATGAAGAGCGCTGTCCAGATCTCGGGCACGGGCGCTCGGGCTGCCACAAGGTCAGCAAAGGCGCGCTCTCCAACTTCGCGGGCTTCAGCCAGTTTGCCGGCCTCAGACAGTGCGACGACCAGGGGGGCCAGTTGTGTGGCCGGAGGTGGCCGGAGAGCTTGCTTGTCTACGCGAAGGTTTGCGCTGTAGGCATCCTCTGCCCACTTCACCGCTTCAGAGGTGCGACCCATCAGCGCCAGTCCCATGGTCTTCAAAGACGCTCCGTGCAGCCAGGTGTTGATATCCGGTGCCTGTTCGACATCGGCCCCCAGTTGGTTCAGCAGAGCCATACCCTGCTCGAATTGGCCGGACGCGATCCGAATAGCGCCTTCTATGGTGTGCAGTACTTGGCGCCCGGCCGCACTGGTCACCTGCGTGCGAGCGGCTTCGTTGACCGCCAGCGCTTTCGCCGTGCGGGCTGCTCCCCAGAAGAGGTTCGTGCTTCGGATGTTCGTTACCAGCAGCTTGTCTTCCTCACCAACGACTTGAGCATCAGCCTTGGCCAAGACAGCCTCGGCTTTGCTGTTCTGGCCCAGTTCGAAGAGCGCCTCGCCGTGCAGGAGGCGCGTTGCGGTGGTCTGGTGCTCTGCCGGTACGGCTTGAAGAAGGGAAATGACGTGGGGGTAGTCGTGCGCATGGCGGGCCAGGACGGCCGCCTGAAGCAGCAGGCTGGTATCTGCAGTACCAGTAGCAGCCAGCCGCCAGGAGGCGATGCGCAGCAGATCTGCCCGACGGCGTGCGCCATGGGCCTCGATCCGCTGCGCCTGCTGCAGCAGCAACTCGCCAAAGCGCTGGGCAGGGATCCCGTCGCGGAGGACTTCCCCGTAGAGGGGGTGTGCGAGTGCCACATCGGCGCGCCGCCGCTCCTCGATGACCCGCAGCAGTCCAGCGCGTTCCAGGTCGGTCAGGATCTGCAGGTCGGCAACGCTGCGGACATCTGTCAGGGAAAGCGGACCGCACAAGGCCAGTACCTCTAGCACCGGCCGTCCGGCCGCACCGGCCGCTGCCAGCCTGGCCTCGATCAGCTCCGCCAGCCGTGGAGTACCCAGTAGCCGACCTTCGGCAAGCTCCCACACTTCCCCGTCACTGGACAGTGCCCCCGAGCCCAATGCGCCCAGCACCAGTTCCCGCAGGTACAGCACGTTCCCGCCCGAGGCGGTGAAGAGCTCATGCACCGTACGTCGCCCTATCGGACCCTCCAAGACTCGGGCCAGCAGCGCTTCTACTTGCCGCTCGTCCAGTTCGGCCAGAACCACCCGACGCACGGCGTCACTGTGCCCCAGCGCCTCCACTGCTTCCCCCAGCCGCTCGCCTGAGCGGATTGTGCCGATCAGCCGGATCGCGCCGGCGTCCATCAACTGGCGCAGCAGCATCGCTGATGTTGCGTCGAGGAGATGCAGGTCATCGACGAAGATCACCCACCGCTTCCGTTCCGGCTTGCCCGCCTGGCCCTGACCGGCAAGCGCGCGCCCAACAGCGGCGAAACCCGCCACTGGATTTGACATGTCCACACCCGCGGGAAGGAGGTGTGCAATCGCTCCCAGTGGCACTGCCGCCAATGCCGTACTGGCCACGGCCCGCCCGCCGCGAAGCCCTCCGTGTACGGCCAGCGCGAGACACTCCTCCGCCAACCGAGACTTCCCCACCCCTGCCGAGCCATACACCATAAACCCCTGGCCCCGCCGGTCAGTCAACGCTCCTTCGAATGCTGCCAACTCCGCCTCTCGGCCTTGCAGCGGCCATCGCGTCGCCTGATCCAACCCGTCCACGGTCATCGCGCTTCCCTCACATCAAAGGACATGCGGATATATATGACTCATCACCACGTTACTCGCCTGAGACGAAACTGAACCGTTCCGGGTTCGGAAGAGACTCGATCATTTGAGAGGATCGAGTCATGGCACGCCCTTCCCAGTACCCGCTTGAGCTGCGCCGTCGGGTCTGTCTAATTAACGGCTGATCTTGGTTTGGTTGGTCAGTTGCTGCTCGGTGTGAGCCGGACTTCGAAGGCGATCTGGAAGGCGTTTAGCGGCGCCTTCCAGCGGATCGTCCAGCGTCGTTGGCCCTTGCCGGTGGGGTCCAGGCTCATCAGCGCCAGATAGACGCACTTCAGTGCCGCGTTCTCCGACGGGAAGTGGCCGCGGGCTCTGACGGCCTTGCGGATGCGCGCGTTGACGCTCTCGATGGCGTTCGTTGAGCAGATCACTTTGCGGATCTCGACGTGGAAGGCAAGGAAGGGGACCATCTCGGCCCACGCGTCGGACCACAGCTTGATCACGGCCGGATACTTGCCGCCCCACTTCTCGGAGAACTGCAGGAACCGCTCGGTCGCGGCGGCCTCGCTCGGGGCGGTGTAGACGGGCCTGAGGTCCCGGGCGACCTTGTCCCAGTCCTGCCGGGGACACGTAGCGGATGCTGTTGCGGATCAAGTGGACGATGCACGTCTGCCCGCCCGGACGGCCAGGCGCCGGAGGCGTTCGGCCGGTTCGAAGCCACGCGCCCGAACGAACTCTGGGTCGGCGACGCACTGCACGGCCCGAAGATCGCAGGTCACAAGGCATATCTCTTCGCGTTCGTGGACGACAACAGCCGGGCGGTGGTCGGGCACCGCTGGGGCGGCGCCGAGGACAGCGTCCGCCTCGCCGCGGCGCTTCGGCCGGCGCTGGCGGCGCGCGGGGTCCCCGAGGGCGTCTATGTCGATTATGCCGAGGTTGGGGTTATGCCGATCTCGGTGTGAACCGGCTGGCCATGGCCTGTGCAGCCGGTGACGACATCGGCATAATCCGTCGATGCTTCCTTCAAGGGACTCCACCGAAGGAGGCACGATGAGTTCGCCGATCAGCAAGGTGGCCGAAGTACGCGTACCGGGGCCGTTGGCTCCGTTCGCGTCAGGGTTCAAGTCCGCGCTGCTGGCGGCGGGTTACACGCCGCTGTCAGCGGTAGTCCAGCTGCGGCTGATGGTCCATCTGAGCCGCTGGCTCGAAGTGCGGGGGCTGTCCGCGGCGGATCTGACCACGAAGCGAGTCGAGACGTATCTGGCCTCCCGCCGGGCCGCAGGCTACCGGGGGTTGACGACCAGGCGTGGGCTGACCCCCTTGCTCACCCATCTGAACAGGCAGAACGCGCTGCCGGGTGAGGAACCACGAGCACCCGGGGCGGCCGCCCAGGCCCTGGTGGCCGCGTTCGAGCGGTACTTGCGCGTGGAGCGGGGGGCGAACTCGCGGCAGCGCCGAACCAGTGAACCTGAAACCACGTCAACCTGTTCTGACCTGCTAGTCAGCCACTCCTGCGCAGCGGGGAACCTCACCGCAGCCAAGCCCACGGGCGCGAGCGTCAGCCAGTCCTCAACGCCATGGATAACCGGGCAACGATGGCGTCCCGCCAAGTGGTGTAGCCGATCAAGCTGACAGAATCCCCAGGTCGCGACCCCAATCGCCCCCGCCGGAGGCCCTGTTGAGGATCGCCGGGCCGGGACCAGCGGTAATCGCACGGTTCTCCCGCACACGGCTTTCCGACATCGTTCACCGGCTGGCATGCGCCGTCACCCAGTGCACGTTCCCGCTGAGGCGGAAGACCCCGAGTCGCGTAAGCCATTCCCCGTTGTAGCGGGTGGCCCAGTTGCGGCCCTTCAGGCCGTGTTTGCGGCTGGCGAAGATCGCCAGCCGCTCGTGGAGATAGCGGTCCACCGCGTTGAACTTCCGACTGGAATGCCCGTTACGGAAGTACCCGGTCCATCCCCGCAGCACGGGGTTGAGATCGGCCACCACGGCAGCCACCGACCGCTCGGTCCGGGACCGGGAAGTCGCCGCGCGGATCTTGTCCCGCAACACCCCCAACGCCCGCACTGACGGCCAGCGCTGCAAGTAGAACTTGCCACGCCACTTCCACGACTCCATCTTGCGGTGGTGGAAGCCGAGGAACTCAAAGCCCTGTCCGCCCCGGGTGAGGCAGACGATGCCGGACTTCTCCGGATGCAACCGCATCCCGAGCTCGCCCAGCACCTCCGCCGCCAGTTCACGTGCCTGTTCGGCCCGCTGCCTGGTCGGCGACAGGACCACGAAGTCATCGCAGTAGCGCACCAGCGTCCCCAGCCGCCCGCCTCGCTCCTGCCACGCCTCGTCGAGGACGTGCAGGGCGATATTGGCGAGCAACGGGGAAATCGGTGAGCCCTGTGGGGTTCCCGCCCCGGTCGGGGACGTCACCCCACCCTCCAGCACTCCCATCCGCAGCCACGCCCGGATCAGCTTCAACATCGACCGGTCCGCCACCCGCCGCTCAAGCTGAGCGGTCAGGGCGTCGTGCCCAATCGTCCCGAAACAGTCCCGGATATCGGCCTCGAACACCCACTCCCGACCTTGGTTCGCCGCAACGCGCACAGCCTCACACGGTCACGTCCCCTGTGATGGTGTAGGCGATCAATCCTCCGTAGTGTTCGGGGTGTTGGGGAGTGCATGGGTGGTGTGGTCGGCGTGTTCGGCGGCGTAGATGGCAGTCATGCTGCCTTCGGACAGGTAGCGGCGGGGGAAGGCGATCCATTCGTCGTGCATCTCGCTGAGCACGGCGGTGACCAGCCGCTCGAGGGCGGCCGGGTTGGGGAAGACCTGCACGACGTCGGTGCGGCGCTTGATCTCGCGGTTGATCCGCTCCAGGGGATTTGAAGACTGGATCTTCTTCCAATGCGAGATGGGAAAGGCAGCGAAGGCGGTGAGGGGCCCCGAAGTTTCCGGACAGGGACCCAATAGGGTTGTCCTGAACAGGAAACGAGGAAGAAGTGGCGCCACCCAGTAAGTACTCGCCGGAGTTCCGTGAGGAAGCAGTCCAGATCGCGTTGAGGTCAAGCAAGACGATCTCCGAAGTTGCCCGGGAGCTTGAGCTGAACTCGGAGACGCTACGCGGCTGGGTGAAGAAGCACCAGAAGCAGCAGGAGCCGGATCCCGATGCAGAATTGACGGTGAACGAGCGGGTACGCCTGAAGGAACTCGAACGGCGGAACCGTGAGCTGGAGATGGAAAACTCCTTCCTGAAAAAATGCGCGGCGTACTTCGCGAAGGATCCCCGGTAGCAAGCAAGTACGAGTTCATCGATGAGATGCGGCTCGACACTGCGGAGTGCGCATACAGCGTCGAGTTCATGTGCGGCAGACTCGGCGTCTCCAGATCCGGCTACTACGACTGGCGATCCCGCCCGGAATCCGCGACGGCACAGCGGCGCGAGGAACTGAAATTGCTCATCAAGAAAGCCTTCGACATTTCCGACAGCACCTACGGCCACCGTCGCATCCAAGCCCAGCTGCACCGCTGGGGCATCAGCGTCGGCCTGGAACTGGTCCGCCGCCTGATGCGCGAGCTGGGACTTGAGTCCTGCCAGCCACAGCCGAAGAGGTTCAACCTCACCAAGGCCGCGGCCGGCCAAGTGCCGGACCTCGTCGGCCGCAACTTCACCGCGGACGCACCCGGCGAAAAGCTCGTCGGTGACATTACTTATATCGGGACCGGGGAAGGCTGGCTGTACCTCGCGACGGTAATCGACTGCTGCACGAAGGAAGTCATCGGTTACGCGATGGACGACCACTACCAAACCCCACTGATATCCAAGGCGATCCGTAACGCGGCACGGAACAGGAACCTCTCGGCCGACGCGATATTTCACTCGGATCGCGGAAGTAACTACATGTCAGCCGAGTTCGGGAGGACGCTGGACCGGTTCGGGCTCCGCAGATCTGCCGGCCGCACCGGGATCTGTTTCGACAACGCCATGGCCGAATCATTCTTCGGCGCCCTGAAGAACGAGCGCGTATCAAGGGTGACTTACCTGACCCGCGAGGTCGCCCGGCAGGACATCACTCGCTACATCGAATTCTGGTACAATCGCAAACGCCTCCACTCGGCGGTGGGGTACCGCCCTCCACGCGAAGTCCATGCCGAGTACGAGAAGTTGCGAATCGCCGCGTGAAATAAACGGTCAGAAGCCTGTCCGGAAAACGCGAGGCCCCTCAGCGGTCAGGTCCTCCTTGGCGTCCAGGAGCATCTGCCTGACCTTGGGAAACTGCTGCCCGAGCATGTCGGCCACCGCATCGAGTGGGTGATGGACGGCTTCGGCGGTGGGCTGGATGAAGATGGTGCGGATGGTCGCCGCGACCATTTCCCCGGATTCCTTGGGGATCACGGAAAACACATTCCTCAAGAAATGGACACGACAACGCTGCCAGGCGGCACCGAGCATGACCTTGCGGATCGCTGCCACCAGGCCGCTGTGACTGTCGGAGATGACCAGACGGACCCCGCCCAGGCCGCGTTCGCGCAAGGAGCGCAGGAACTCGCTCCAGAACGCTTCGGTCTCGCTGTCACCGACCATCACACCCAGCACCTCACGGCCGCCGTCCTCACTGATGCCGGTGGCGATGACCACGGCCTGGGAGACGATCCGGTGGTTCACGCGCACCTTGCAGTAGGTGGCGTCCAGGTAGAGGTAGGGGAAGCGGCTGTGATCCAGGGGCCGGCCGCGGAAGACCGTGAGCTGTTCGTCCAGGTCACCGCAGATCCGTGAGACCTCGCTCTTGGAGATTCCGCTGTCCGCGCCGAGCGCCTTGACCAGGTCGTCGACCGAGCGGGTGGACACCCCGTGCACGTATGCCTCCATGATGACGGCGTAGAGCGCCTGGTCGATGCGGCGCCGCCGTTCCAGCAGGCTGGGGAAGAAGCTGCCGCTGCGCAGCTTCGGTATCGCCAGGTCCAGATCGCCGGCCTGGGTGGCCAAGGTCTTCTCCCGGTGGCCGTTGCGGAAGGCGGTGCGGGCTTCGGTGTGCTCGTTCCACTGGGCGCTGATCCGGCCGCTGAGCTCGGCCTCGATCAGCTCTTGCAGCATGCGCTCGGCGACGTTGCGGACGAGCTCGATCCCGTCCGCCGTGCGTAGTGACTCCAGCAGGCGTTGTAGGTCAGACTGGGACAAGGCCATCGGGCACCTCCAGGGTTGAACTGGCCGTTCACCAGGGAGATTTGCACGGTGGCCTGCCTCATGCGCAGGGAGCGGAGACCGTCACCGGATGCACGCCCCGGGCACCCGCCCGCGCACACCCGCACGGTGATCGCCTACACCATCACGCGGGACGCCATCCCTCACACGCGTCAATCGCGGACCGTTTCGGCCGGAACCCATAGCTCGCCTCGGTGAACCCAGCCTCGAAGACCGGTTCGAGAACCAGCTTCGCGGCCGTCATCACCACCCGGTCCGCCACAGTGGGCATGGTGGCTTCATACTGCCCCTCCTGCTGTGAGTGTTCGGGTTGTGGGAGCGGATTTCATGGTCTGGGCGGCGAGTTGGCGGCAGACGGCCTCGTTGTCGCTGGTCCAGGGGATGCTCAGGCGGCCGTCGGCGGCGCGGTGGGCGTCCAGGCTGTCGCGGGCGATCCAGTAGTAGACCGCGCCGGCACGGACGCCGAGTCGTGCGGCGACCTGCTGGACGTTCAGTTCGCCGCGCGCGGTGGCGGTGTCGGGCAGTGGGTGGCTGCCGGGGCCGGTGGGACCGGGGTGTTTGGGCCGGTCCAGATCAGCCCGGAGTGTGACCTCGACCTGGTCGTTCCAGGGGATGGCGATGCGGCCGGAGGGGGTGCGGTGGGCGGGCAGGCGCCCGACACGCACCTGGTAGCGCACGGCCGCGTCGAGGACCCCGAGGCGGGCTGCTGCTTCGGGAATGCTGATCTCGTCTGCGCGGGCGGCCTCGGCGGGCAGCGGGCGGCGCCCGGTGGGAATGAACTGCTCGGGGTGGGTGATCCAGTCCCGGCAGGCGGCTTCGACCTGGTCATTCCACGGAATGCACCAGCGGCCCCCGACGTCCTTGCGGGCCCTCAGCCGTCCGCAGCGGATCCAGTAGTAGAGGGCGTGCTCGACCACACCGAGGAGGGCGGCACCGTGCTGGACGCTGACCTCGCCGGGCAAGGTCAGCGGCGGTGTCGTGGGGCGGGGAGGGAGGTGGCCGGAGGTGTCGATCTGGCGGCGGCAGGCGGCTTCGACCTGGTCGTTCCAGGGAATGCACCAGCGTCCGCCGTCATCCTTGCGGGCATGAAGGCGCCCATGGGTGAGCCAGTAATAGACGGCGTCCGCGGTGATGCCCAGGATCTGGGCTGCCTGGTTGACGCAGATCTCCCCGTCCCGGAACGGGACCTGTGCTGGGATCTTGTAGGTGTAGCCGACCCACTTGACGGCCGCCACGTCGTAGGGGCGCCCGGTCCCGGTGGTCAGCTGGGCGTCGGCGAGTGCGGCGACGACCTGTTCGTCGGTATGGCTCGGACGCAGGGCCGCGATCAACTCCCGCGACGCCGCTGGGGTCCGCCGGATATCGGCCGAGAGCCGGGGGCGGGTCAGGGCGAGTTCGTCGGTGGCGCCGGCGTGCCAGCGCACCCCGACCCGGGCGCGGGCCCGGTCGGACTCGGGCAGCAGGGTCACATCCGAGATCAGCGTCCGCAGCAGGCGTTTGCGGTCGCGGTCGCTGGTCTCGGAGGCGTGCCACAATCCGGGCAGGTCGGCGGCCAGGGCCTGCAGTGCGGAGCGGTCCGGCAGGGCCGGCTTGGCCTCGCGGGCGGTGTTCAGGGCGGCCTGGGCCTGGTCGAGTGCGGCAAGTCTGGCCTCCCAGCGGGCCTCCAGGGTGCGGGCGACCATGCGGTTCTCCGGATCGACGGCGGTGAACGTCCGCTCGGCGCGATCCGCGTCGTACTGGGCTCGCTCCATCGCCAGTTCGGCGGCGCGGTGCGAGCGGGTGTGACGGCCGGCGACCTCGTCGGCGGCGGCCAGGGCCAGCTCGATCTGCCCGGGGCCGAGGGTGGCCAGGAGCTTGGCGACCACGGCGTCGTCCACGATGTCGGCGCGGATCGAGCGGCAGGTCGCAGTGGCCTCGTGGTCGGCCCGCGACAGCGAGCACCCGTAGACGGCCTGGCCGTCGTGGTGATAGCGGGTGGTCATCGGGCGCCCGCACGATCCGCAGAACATGATCCCCTGGCACAGGGCCAGGCCCTCCCGCGCCGGCCTGGCTCCGTCGTGGGTGCAGTTCGCCTTCAGCTTCGCCTCGGCCGCCACGAAGTCCGCCCAGGTCCAGTAGCCCTCGTGGTGATCGTGCAGGACCACCGGCCACTTCTCCCGGGGCACCCGCGTCAGACTGGTACGCACGCTGCCGTCCGGTAGGACCCGGCGCCGGGTGATGTTACGGCCGTAGACGTAGGTGCCCGCGTAACAGGGGTTACTCAAAACCCCCAGTGCCCTGGCGTGGGTGAGTTTGCCCCACCGCAACTGACCTGCCCACGCTCCTCCGTAGGCGCGCAGCGGGAAGCGTCGGCCGGCGAACGCCGCGACGACCTGGTAGGCCGAGCCGCCGGCCGCGAACGCGGCGAAGACGTCACGGATCGCGGCCTGCACCTCCATATCCGGGTCGATCACGCATTCGCCCTCGTCGTCGTAGACGTAGCCCACCGGCAGCGGGAAGCGCAGGTCGCCGCGCTCGGCAGCGGCCCGCTTCGCTCCTTGCAGCCGACTCGACAGGATGTGCAGCTCGGCTTCGCTCTTGCTGCCTTTCAAGCCGAGCAGCAGCCGGTCGTTGAAGTTGGTCAGGTCGTAGACCCCGTCGTCGTCGATCAGCAGCACGTCCGTCAGCCGCGCGAGTTCCAGCAGCCGGGCGAAGTCGGCGGAAGAGCGCGCGAGCCTGGAGACCTCCAGGCCGAAGACCGCCCCGACCTCGCCCAGGCAGACCTTGGCGACCAGGTCGCAAAAGCCCTCGCGGACCTGCCCGAACTTGCCCGACAGTCCCAGGTCCGCGTCGATGACCAGGACGTCCTCGCGGTCCCAGCCCAGCCGGACCGCCTCGTCGCCCAGCGCGTACTGCCGCAGCGTGGACTCGGTGTTGTCCCTCACCTGGATCAACGTGCTCTGCCGCAGATAGACCGCCGCCGTCCGCGAGCGGTGGGACGCGGTGATTTTCGAGGTCCCGTTGACGATCACGGCCGCCTCCCAGTACGGACTCGACCATGTTGGCCAGCACCATCACCATCTCCACGCGGCACTGCGGTGATGACGGCACGGCCCCTCGCTTCCGCCCGCCCCGGGGCTGGTGCGCGACACAACAGTCGTGGCATCAGGATCCGCCCCCGTCCGTGCCGGCACCACGGCTCACCAGGGCATCCACCAGCGCACGAAGAGCACTCAGCCCCTCGACCGCGAGCCGGTCCCCGCCCGGCTCCCCGCCGCGATCCGTCCACTCCTGCGGCAGCGTCACACTCCGGCCCACGCCGTACGCGCAAACGAAGACCAGCGCACCACCCCGGCGCTTGACGAACAGAATGTCCAGCTGCCGGCCCGCCAGCGCATGGAACGGGTGGGTCACCGTCAAGGAACCCAAAGACTGCCTGGACGACGCGGCACTATGCCATGTCCGTCGGAATCCCCAGCCTCCTGAGCTTTCCCCCGCTGCCCGGCTTGGGGATCATGCGCGCCCGCCCCGGCAGAGGGGTGAACGTGCGGGCCTTCAACTGCTCCCGCGTGTTCTTCAGGAAGGCCACGATGTCGGCGTCGGCGGCGATGAAGGCCGGGATGACCCGGTCCACGCCGGCGGTGCGCGCGCCCTTGTTGCCCCTCACCCTCTCCCACGCGACGGTGAGGAAATCGGGGTGATGGACAAGGTTGTAGAGATCATCGAACCTGCGGTCGGGATCACCGACCGCCCATTGGTGCAGCTTGGTCTGTATCCGTCGTACCCGCAGCCAGGCCCCATCGGGGTCGGGCCACAGATCACCGGTATTCACCAGCGTCTCCGTCCATTACAGTTCCTCAACTACCTGAATCCGCTGGGCTGCTTCGCCATGTGGACGGCTTTCCCGCCCCCGGACTACTACCAGCCCTCCGCCCCACCCCGGGCCGTCGGCGGACGCCTTCCCGCCCCATCGCACCTGGAGAGAGCGCTGAGGGAGTGTCATGAATCAGGTGTGGATCTCCCCGAAGGAGTGAGCCTGATGAGTACGACGACTGGTCACCTGATCGAGACCGTGGAGGGCGTGTCGCTTGCCGAGGTCGGCGGTGGCGTCGAGGGTGCCGACGTGAAGTCGATGCCGGTGTCGCAGAATGGTCTGTCCAGTGAGCTGCTGGAGGAGCTGGCCGCGCTCGCGGCCGAGAAGGTCCGCGGAGAGGGACTGCGGCTGATGGGCGAGGGCGGCCTGCTGCCCGAGCTCGCTCAGCACCTGATGCAGTCCGCGCTGGAAGCAGAGATGGACCAGCACCTGGCCGACGGGGTCGGCCGCGTCGGCGGGCGCGGGTCGCGCTCGGGCGGCAACACCCGCAACGGCTACCGGAGCAAGAAGGTGATGACGGAGGTCGGCGCCGTCACGGTGCAGATCCCGCGAGACCGTCTGGGCACCTTCCAGCCCCGGCTGCTGCCCAAGTACGCCCGCCGCACTGGTGCGTTGGACGACCTGGTGATCTCGCTGACCGCAAAGGGCCTGACCTCCGGCGAGATCGTCTCCCATCTCGCCCAGACGTACGGGATGACGACAACGAAGGAGACCATCTCCACGATCACCGACAAGGCCCTGGAATCGATGGCGGAATGGCGCACCCGCCCGCTCGACGCGGTCTACCCGGTCGTCTTCATCGATGCCGTGCACGTCAAGATCCGAGACGGTCATGTCGCCAACCGGCCCATCTACGTGGCCATCGCGGTCACCGCCGACGGCTACCGCGAGATCCTCGGCCTGTGGGCCGGCGACGGCGGCGAGGGCGCCAAGTACTGGCAGACGGTGCTCACCGAGATCAAGAACAGAGGCGTCCGTGATGTGCTGATGCTGGTCTGCGACGGGCTCAGCGCCCTGCCCGACGCGGTGAACGCCGTCTGGCCCCGGACTGTGGTGCAGACTTGCGTGGTTCATCTCCTGCGCGCGAGTCTGCGGTATGCCTCACGCCGCGACTGGGCCGACGTCGCACGCGACCTCAAGCCCGTCTACACCGCTGTCAACGAGGACGAGGCCCGGGCACGGCTGACCGACTTCGACGACAAGTGGGGCAAGCGCTATCCGTCGATCGCCGGGACCTGGGAGCGGGCCTGGAGCGAATTCGTGCCCTTCCTCGGTCTGCCCGACGCGATCCGGCAGGTCGTCTACACCACGAACGCGATCGAGTCCCTCAACGCCCGCTACCGGCGCGCGGCCCAGGCCTGCGGACACTTCCCCAACGAGACCGCCGCCTTGAAACGCCTCTACCTCGCCACCCTCGCACTCGACCCCACCGGCCGCGGCCGCCAGCGCTGGAACAACCGCTGGAAAAGCGCTTTGAACGAGTTCGACGTTCTCTTCGACGGCCGCCTTACCGCCGGACGAGTGTAGGCCGACCAGCCCACCGAAAAACCTGTAGGCCAAACAGACGAACCACACCTGAATCCTGATAGACCCCCTTGATCAGCAGATCCGCCGTTGATTAGACACTCCCAGCGCTGAGACGAAAGCTCCGAGGTGGTTCCCACGTTGGCGTTGTCAAGTTGTCCGTGGTCTGGGTGGTTGAGGGTGTGTCAGGGTGGGGTGGGGCCGGTGATGATGCCGTGTTCAGACGGTGGTGGGCATGCTGGCGGTGCCGGTGATCTGGTTCCAGAGGGTGAAGCGGTGCTGCATCTCGGCGCGGTAGCTGGGTGCGGTCATCCGGTGGCGGCGAGGCCGGAAGTGGGGCCGAGATCTGGCTGAACACGGACAGGAACTGTTGAGTTCTGCCGGCGGAGCGGAAGCCCTTCATCGCGCGTTCGCGTTGCCTCGTTGGCTGATGGCTGTTCTCGGCCCGGTTGTTCAGGCCCTTGTGGGACCGGTGCTCAACCGAGCGCATCAGCGTCCGGCGGGCAGTACCGTAGCTCTTCAGCTTGTCGGTCACCAGAACCCGGGGCACCCGCTGTTGCTTCTTCATCAGCTTGGCCATGAAGCGCCTGGCGGCCTTCGCGTTCCGCCTCGACTGCAGCAGGATGTCGAGCACGTTGCCGTCCTGGTCGACGGCTCGCCACAGGTAGTACCGGACCCCTTTGATCTTCACGAATACCTCGTCCAAATGCCATTTGTCGCCGGCCTTCGGCTGGCGACGGCGTAGGGCGGCCGCGTACTGGGGCCCGAACCGGTCACACCACTGCCGGATGGCCTCGTGGGAGACGATGATCCCGCGCGCCAGCAGCAACTCCTCGACCTCGCGGTAGCTGAGCGGGAAGCGGTGGTACAGCCACACCGCCTGGGAGATGACCTCCGCCGGGAACCGGAAACCCTTGTACGACACCGTCGCTTCGGACTCCACGGCCGCCCCCTCCCCGGACGATCAACAAACCCGACGATCATCCCAGACCCGAGGCCCCTCACTCAACTTGACAGCGCCTACCGGGACGCCGGCCGCTTGGCCTCGCACGCGGGCCTGGCCCCGGTACCCCGCGACTCCGGCCGCCGCACCGGCAACAACCACCGGCCCAAACGCTACCACCGCCGCCTGCGCTGGCTGTTCTACATGTCCGCGCAGTCCGCGCAGTCCGCGATGATGCGACCAGGACCGTCCCGGGACTACTACCTCAAGAAGCGAGCCGAAGGGCTGCTCCATACCCAGGCGCTACTCGCGCTGGCCCGCCGCCGGGTCGATGTGCTCTGGGCGATGCTGCGCGACAAGAGGCTGTTCACCTCTACCCCGCCGGTCCCGCAGACGCCTTGACACGCTCATTGAGATTCCACTCCCCCACCGAACGGCCCGGCCTGGTCTGCGTCGGCGCCCGATATTAACGGCGTTAACAGTGGAGCGGGCTGTGTCTCGCGCGCGGCCGGGACTCCGAGGTATTAACGGCGTTAACGGGTGGCCCGACGACCTGGCCAGACACTTTGCACTGCGCGTGCTTGTCCGCGGCCTGACCCGACACCCGATTCGGTGTCGGCGTAGAGCTCCAGCCGCCCTCGGTGCGCTCAGCGCGGCGAACCCGCCGCAGGGCCCGGCCGATCGTGCCGTCGTCGGCCACAAGCCCGGCGCTGACACGGCAGTTCTCCACCTGGGCCAGGTCGACCGAGGCTTTGAGGCGGCCCAGCCGTGTGAAGGCGGGATCGTCTGCCAGTTGTTGGTGGCCAGACTGAGCCGCGCACGTAGCCGGGTAGGGGAGGAGTCCGGGATGGCGAGGCATTCGGCTCGGGCGGCGTCGAGTGTGGAGCGGCGGATGTTCTTCGGGTCCGTCACGGCGATGTCTTCCAGCGTGTGGCCCCAGAAGAGATGGACGAGGTCGGGGGTGACGAATCCGGTGCCGCTGTCGGATGTCGGGCTGCCGCCGCCCGGCAGCAGCCGTGCGAGTACGTGGTCGGCCTGCGCTGCGTTTCCCTGCCGCCAGGCGTCCAGGGCATGGGTGAACTCGGCCAGCCCTCGGGATCGTTGGACCAGTTCGGAGACCATGCCGTGCGGCTGTACGCGGACTCCCATCCGGCGGCCACGGGGAGTGGCTCGCCGGTGTACCAGCCGGCGAGTTCCGGTGCGTCCGTCACCTGGTCGGGGCGCACGTAGACGGCCGGTCGGACCAGCGTTTGCCCGGCGTCGTCCGCAGGCGCTCCGCACTACTGAGAACTCGTTGTGCTCGTTGTGCTGCAAGTCCAAGACGCCCTGTCCCCACTGTCGCCGACTGATTCACTACGGCCGGTGACAGGGCCTCTTTTGCGTGCCAGACCTGCTGCCACGTCAGGCTGGTTGCTCCTGCTGGGACAGCTCCTGCAGCAGTGCCCCGTAGGCGTCGGGGTGCTGCTGGCGTAGAACGTCCATCCAGAAGCGCGCACCTTGGACGAAGTTCTCGGTGGTCATCTTCACGTGCAGGTGCTGGACGATGTAGAAGGCGTCGTCGTACGGCAGCCGGCGCGGCTGGCCACCTTCACCCTGCGTCGACGTGTCCATTCCGGTGTCGGCGGCACCCACCGGACCAGCGTCTTGGACAGAGGTATTAACGGCGTTAACGGTCTCCGTGGCGTCCGAGTCCGACCCGGCCGGACCGCCAGGGGTATCAACGGCGTTAACGGCAAGGGCGTCGCTGGCTTCGCCCGCAGGGTTGCGGCGCCGTTGACGCGGAGCCTTAACCGCACTAATGGCCATCTCTGCCTCAGCCTGCTGCTCCTCCTTCGGAAGCCGACCGATCCGACGGGCAGGCTCCACCTTCAACTCGCCCGCCTCGACCTTCTCCTGCAGCTCTGGCGTGAGCTCCAGGAGCGCCAGGCGCTGCGACACCCATGCCGGGGTCTTCCCCAGCCTCCTGGCTACCTCACCCTGCGATCCGTGGACCTGCGTCAGTTCCTGGATCGCTTTCGCCTGGTCTATGGGGGCCACATCCTCGCGGTGGATGTTGGCGATCAGCGCGGACTCCAGGAGGTCCGCCGCACTTGCTGCGAGATCGTCGTTGACGTCAATACGTAGCTCTTCCAGGCCGGCGAGATGGGCGGCAGCCAGACGCCGGTTGCCGTCGATGACGACGTATTCGGCCTCGCCCAGCGTGTCTTCCTGCCCGGGGTGCGCCGTCAGGAAGGCAGCTCGCCGGGCCACTGTCACCGGCTGGATCTGTCCCTTGGCCCGCAAGGAATCCGCGGTCTCTTCAATGTTGGTGAGCTCTTCGCGCGGGTTGTACGGGTTGTGCGCGAGCAGTGCGAGCTCCACCTTGGCCGGCGGCCGCTTGCCCTCACCGTTGATGATCTGCTGCCGGGTACGGATGCGACGCGGGGCCGGCGTACCGGTGTCTCCTCCGTCATCATCCACGCTGAAGCCGCGGGTGACCCGCTGCGGCTTGGAACGCGTCATACGGCAAGCTCCTTCGCCAGGTCGCGCATTACCTGCGCATGTTCACTGTCGGGCGCGTACTCGAGCAGAGGGATCTCGCCGTCCGCTGCCTCGCGCCCTTCCTTCAAGTCACCGATCACCGCCAGGACCCCTGGCGAACTGCTCTTCTCCCACTGGTCCTTGTTCTCCTGGACCAGCTTGCCGCGGCGGCTGTCGTAGGCGTTGACGACCAGTCCCAGGTAGTCGACCTGGATGCGGCCCTTGCGGCACAGGTCGTCCTTCTGCGACTTCAGGAGCCGGAACGCCCGGTGAGACGCCTTGTTGGCCCACACCGGGGTGATGACGCCGGACCGGTCGGCGAGCTCTCCGTCACGGCGGCGTACGTAGTACAACGCGGTGTCCATGTTCAGCCCCAGGCTGGGAGGCCCGTCGATGATGATGACGTCGTAGTCGGCCTCCAACGGCTCCAGCGCCCGCTCCAGCGCCGCTTCACTGAAGCTGACCTTCGACAGGGCGACATCGCGCAGGAACGCGTCGTCGGAGGCGGGAAGCAGATGCAGCCGATTGCCGAAGACCTTCTGATCCAGGGCGACCAACAGATCGTGTATGTCGCCCCTGGCGGTGCCGTCCATGTGCATCATCAGCGTCTCGACGTCGTCCTCGTACATGAGGTCTTCGAAGCCGAGCTCGGCCGTGAGGTGTCCCTGCGGGTCGTAGTCGACAAGCAGTACGCGGTGGCCGGCCTCCGCGAGGGCCTGGGCGATGCCGGAGGAGATGAACGTCTTGCCGACGCCGCCCTTCTGGTTGGCCACTATGACCCGCACGACTGGCTGTGCCACCAACGGGGCTGTGGGGGAGGGGTGGTTGTCGAGCCACAAGGTCAGAGCCTGCGCGAGCCCCTGCACATAGGTGACGCCGCGCTCGGTGCAAGTGGCCTTGAACTTGTCTGGTTCGCCGACCGGGAGGAATGTCCCCCACGTCTTCGCACCGTCGGTCTTGACCTCGGGGAGACCGTCCGCCGAGTACCAGGCGTTGATGGCGTGCTCGGTCGCGTCCTGGATGTCCATTCCGTGCTCAAAGGCACGGATTTTCAGGTGTCTGCGCAGCTGAGGAGTGAGGGATGTAATTAGCTTCTCTCGCTCCCCACGAGGGCTGGGGATGCTCATGTGGCCGAACATTACTAGGTCATTCGCGCTACGAGGGCTACCTGCCCCGTATTTCACCCTCGAAGGCCACAGAGTCGCCCCAACTGCGCGGGCGAGGCATGTCGGTGGGCCGCGACATCATCACCAGATGGCCGCAACGCAAGATCTCTCTGCGTACGCAGACCGTCTAAGAAGTCATCTCATTTGGCGAGTCTGCGGTAGCAGATCAGGGTGCAGGCGATGCTGGTGAAGGCCAGGAAGTGGTCGGCTTTGCGTTCGTAGCGGCGGTGCAGACGTCGGCATCCGGCGAGCCAGGCCATGGTGCGTTCGATGGTCCAGCGGTGGCGGCCGAGTCGTTGCGAGGTCTCGATGCCCTTGCGGGCAATGCGGTGCCGGATGCCTCGGCTGGATAACCATCGCCGCAGGTGGTTGTAGTCGTAGCCCTTGTCGGCGTGGAGTTTGTGTGGCCTGCGCCGTCGGCGTCCTCGGCGGGATCGGATCGGCGGTATGCCTTTCACCAGGGGGATCAGTGCCTGGCTGTCGTGCGTGTTAGCGCCCGAGACACCGATGGACAGGGGCAGGCCGGTCCGTTCCGTGATCAGGTGGATCTTTGACCCGTACTTGCCCCGGTCTACAGGATTCGGGCCTGTCAGCTCCCCCTTTTCAGGGCCCGCATGTTCCCGGGTTCCACAGAAGTCGGCCCGCCTAGCGGCACGAAGTGGGCTGTGACCTGCGACTTCGCCGCCTCCTGCCCGAATCGTCCGTGTCACTAGGCGTTGACATCTTCGCTGGTCAGAGAGCTGCCGAGGCAGGCGCGTCCCTCCAGTAATGCCGTGAGAAGTGGAGGAGTTCCGCCACCTAACGTCCCTTTTGTGGGCCCAGTTCGATGTAGTGCGCCGGGACTCGAAGTGCGCTACGTGATCGAGTAGCGTGAGGGCAACCCTCAGCATCAAGAGGCTATTTGGCGGTCGTTAACGCGCTGACCAGCGAGAATGTCAGCGCCTAGTGACACGCCTTCTCGCTATGCCTCGCCACATCCTCCCTGGTCAGCTCACATTTTGTAGCTCTAGGTGACGGGAGTTCTGCGGAACTCAGGATGTTGACCGAGTCGATCGCGCACCGGGACCAGTCCAACTCGCCGCGGGATCCGAGTTCGTCGAGGACCAGACGGTGGAGTTTGGCCCACACCCGGGCCTTCGTCCACTCGGTGAATCGCCGGTGAGCCGTCGCTCCGGACGGCCCGAACGACGCGGTCGGCAACTGCTGCCACGTGCAGCCTGATGTCGCCACGAAGACGATTGCGGCCAGCACTTCGCGGTCGCCGTGCCGACGCCGGCCGCCACCCTGGGGCCGCGATGGCGCCTCCGGCACCACCCGCTGGAACAGCTCCCACAACTCATCCGGCACCAGCCGCTCAACGATCCTCGCCACGACTGGCAGCTTACCCAGCCAAATGAGATGACTTCTAAGTCCGAGCTGGACCTGATGGAGGTCGCGGCCACGCTCGAAGTCGAAGGGTTCCGCCCGAAACGTGGGGAGCACTGGCATCCGGAGACCGTCCGTCGGATGCTCGCGAACACGTCCGACCGGTCGCCGACCCTGCGTCGACGCGAGCGGACCGCTAGGGCAGCGCAGTTTGGGGCTGTCAGTGACTGGAACGGCGCAGCAAACGGCGGACATTATTCACAAAGATTCACCAAGCGGGCATAAAGCTTTCATGGCTGACGTTCAGCGCTGGGAGTACCTGTGGGTACGAGTGGAGGAGAAGTGGTGGGAGAAGGAGAACGAGTGGCGCCCCGTTGAGGTATCACTTGACCGCTTCGGGCTAAACGGATGGGAGGTCGTGGGGGTATGCGGGCCCGCACTCCGAGAGCCTGTCTATGTCGCACAGCGCTCATTCCCCCGTAGCGACTGGGACGTAGAACAGGAGCGGCGAGAAAAGGAGCAAGGGCGCCTCTTCAGCTGGGCTCTCCTCAAGCGACCAACCAGCCGACCTGGTTCTCCGTGGTGACGCCGTGGCCGCGGTGAGGCCAGTTGGGGCGGAGTCGGGGACGGTGCAGGACTCGGGTGTGGCAATTCCGAAGGGGACGACCGAGCACAGTCGGATAGTTGTCGGCGGGAGGCGTGCTCAGTCGTGTCGGCGGGGCCACCGGGTGCCGCCGTCTGTGCGGCGGCGACCTCCGGTGGGGGTGAGGTCGGGGCGGGCGCGGTGGAAGCGTGCGGGGTGGCGCCACCGGCCGGCAGCATCGCGGGGGACGTCGATGCTGACTTCGACCATCAGCTTGGGGTTCACCAGGGTGACGTCCAGTTTCTCGCGGCTGCCCCACCCGGCGGAGAAGGACCAGTCCGTCCAGGGATGACCGGGTCCTGCCGGGGCGAGCAGTCCGCCGACTGCGCTGCCGGCCGCCTGGGTGAGCGTGGCAGTGCGGCCGGCGTACTGCAGGTGGCCGTTGTCGTCGTACCGGCCCAGCAGCAGGGTGCGGGGCGCGGTGAGGGTGCCGGTGACCGGCCGACGACTGCCTCGGTGGTCTCGCGCGGTTTGTACTTCAACCACCCTCTCGCTGACGGGTGGTAGAAATCCTCGAGCTGCTTGAAGACGCGCCTTCCATGCCGACCGACGACCAGGAGCCTTTTTCACGTGTAGATCATGAGGGTGAGGATCGCGGCAGCTACTGACGTGAGTCTGTTCGGACTGACGCGGGCATGCCGGAAGATCCGCCACTGCTTGATCCGGGAGATGGTTCGCTCGACGGGAGCACGCAGTGCGGCGTGGACCTTGTTCGACGTCTTGTGCTTGTCGGGCAGTTCAGTTCCGGGCCGTCGTTTGATCGGGGTGATCACAGTGCCGCCGGCCCCGACGTACCCTTTGTCCGCGAGGATCTCGAGGTCCAGTCGCGCGCAGGTGTCGACGATGGCGTGCTCGCGGGCGGCCGTCACATCGTGGGTGCCGCCCGGAAGGGCGGGTGACATCCACAGCAGTTTGCCCTCTTCTGCCGCAATGACCTGCAGATTCACGCCCTCGCGGCGGACCTTGCCGGAGAAGTGCCCCGGCGCCTGGACCCGGTCGGTCTCCGCGACGGTGCCATCCAGCAGCACGTAGCCGTCCGTGTGATGACTGGTGAGCGCCTCGGTCAACGACGGCGCGTGCTCCGCAAGTTGCCCGATCGTGTGGTTCACGTAGCGCCAGGCGGTGGCCGTGCTGATGCCGAAGCCTGCGGCGATCTGTTCGAGGGTGTCGTGCTTGCGCAGGTAGACCAGGGTGCACCGGGCCCGGTCGTACGGACGCAGTCTGCAGCGCCGGCCGGCTTCACAGGACGCGATCACCATCGTGACCAGCTCCAGGAGCTCCGGATCGACATCGCATCCGGCAGGATAGGAGAACACGGGGCATCTCCGCAGGTGAAGGTTATGCCTGGCGACTCTCCAAACCAACGGGATGCCCCGTTCGGCACGCCACCGTCAACACTTCACCGACGCTCACCCGCAGGCCGTACAAGTGAAAAAGGCTCCAGGTCAGCCACTCGCGGACGGTGTCGGCCTCGGTGGTCGACGGGCACAGCACCCACGGCGCCGACAGCCGACGGTCGGCGAACACCGACTCCAGCGCGGCCCTGCGCCGCCGATAAGGCCAGCTGGTCGTATCGGTGCCCGACAGCCGCAGCAGATCGAAGGCAACGAAATGGGCCGGCCACTCGCCCGCGGCCCGGGCCGCCTGGGCGCCCCGGCGCTGGAGCCGGTGCTGCAGCTGCTCGAAGGCGAGCCGGCCCGCGGCGTCCCAGACGACCAACTCACCGTCCGGCGCGGTCGCGTCCGGCAGCTGCGCGGCCTCGGCCCCGATCTCCGGGAACGCCGACAGCATCTCGGTGCCGCGCCTGGAGCGCAGCACGACCCGATCCGCGTCGATGGAGAGCAGGGCCCGGAAGCCGTCCCATTTCGGTTCTGCGGCCCATCCGGGCCGCAGAGTGGGGTTGGGCACGGGGGTGGCGAGCATCGGCCTCTGGCAGCGTCCAGGTCACAGGCCCATGTCTCACCAAGATCGTCCGTCCGCAATCCGGCGGCGCACGTACCCCGACCACGGGCCTGACCACGGTCTGGGCACCCCCGCCTGTCACCCCGACCACAGCAGGTCAGCGCGTTGGGGCACCTCACTGGCCTTGCGCATTATTCGCACATGCCCCTGGTCTCCTGACCGCCCGGGGCGGTGTCGTTCGCCCGGCCGGCGGGCCTGACGGCTATGTATCGGGCTGCTGGCGTAGATCCAGGAAGAAGCGCAGCCGGATACCGATCTCGCCTGGCTCTCGCATGGTGGCGTCTGCCGGTGCGATGACGCATCGTGCGGCGAGCAGCTCCTGGACGGCGAAGGCGGTGGCATCGTCGGCGGCCGCGATCTCCACCACGGCCAGACCCGGCTCCGCCGGGTGCGCCTCATTGATCGGTCTCATGCCCGCCACAACGCGGCTGAAGCGACGGCAGTTCGCAGATCCGTGCTGCTTCACCCGACCGAGCTGGTGTAGCGCTGCGGGGGTGACGCACCAGCTGGATATGTACGTGGGCACAGCCGGGCCCCAGTTCCTCTACGGGCCTCACCCTGCCCGAAGTACGCGGGGGAGTGCTTCGGGTAGACATCGTTGGTTGCCGAGCGCGTCTACGGTCGGTTGCTGGTGAAGCGGACGTGGTGCCCCAGTTCTTCTGGACGGGTCCATGCACCACTGGCACAAGGACAGGCCGCTGGCGCCGTACTTGTGGGTGTGGCGCTGGCAGCCAGAGCACAGGCCGACCAGGCCGCTGGAGCAGGTGAAGGTGGAGGGGTCGGGCTCGCTGATCGGCGGTGGCGGGGGAGCGGCGGTCAGCGGGGTGTCCTGTCGCGGGTGTCGGGCGGGTGGATCACCGCGACGGAAGGGGCGGGGTGCCGGTCAGTGCATCGCGGTGGGGGAGGCCGGGCCAGCGGGTAAGTCGGGGATGTCCAGGGCGTTGTCGGGCTGGCAGTGGCCGCAGGCGCGCACGTCGGCGGCCAGGAGTCGGCGTGCTTCGTCGCGGGGTATGGGGCGCCGGCGTTTGCCTGCCGCGTAGCAGCCGCCGATGTGGACTTCGATGGGCGGGCGGCCGGCGCCGATGCCGAGCTCCACGATCCAGTCTGGCTCTGCGGGCCGGTTCGTACAGCCGTGTTCCTGTTCGGCCTCCCGCTGCTGGACAGCGGCGATTTGGCTGTCGATGCGCTGCAGCCACATGGTGTGCCACACCCGCAGGGTGAGCAGCCTGGCGAGGTCCGGCGGCAGGTCATCGAACATGTTTCCGATTCTAGGTGTATGGGCCACCACATGAGCCATCACCCGGCGCGTGTCCGCCGGTGTCGCTTCACTGAGTGGCCGCCCTGCCGGCACAACACCCCGACGGGGCGAAACCGTGGTCGGGGTCATGGTCGGCCTCCAGCGTTCTCCCTGCGTTACTCCTGAGATGGGCAGAAACTGCGCATCGGTGCGCTGGGGCCGTGGTCGGTCAGCGGCGCGGCGAGGACGGAGATCTCGCGCTGGAAGCCGGAGGGGGCCAGGTGGCGGGCGGCCACGTGCAGGCCTGGATGCGGCTCTCCACTCCGGTGAGGCAGCTGCCCCGAGGATGAACAGGACTCTGGGGGAGGGGGGAGTGCCATCGCGGCCTGGGCAGACTGGTCCTTTCAGGTGAGGTCGGGTGGGTGTCGGCGACTCCTGAAAAGTGGTTCTGGATCACTTTCCGTGCCAGGGCCACGGAGGGTCACCGAAACCGAGATCATGAACCCTCGTGACTGACGCGCTCCTCCAAGACCTTTGGTTCCACCACGCTGATGACGTCGTGCTCGACGCCATCGCCGTCCGCGGCGAGTTGGTGACCGTCCAAGCCGCCGCGAGGTCCGGCCGAGCGCCATGTCCGGGCTGCGGGACCAGCTCGACACGGGTACACAGTCGCTACGTACGCCGCCTGGACGACACTGCAACTGGTCAACGTCGCGTGATCATCGAGTTACAGGTGCGCCGGTTCCGCTGCCACCAACAGGCCTGCTCCAAGGCGCCGAGTTGATGAACAACCGCCACGGACACCGGCTCAAGGACTGGATCGCACAAGTGCAGGCCGACTCGATCCCGGCCCTGCGGACCTTCGCGACCGGCCTCGAACAAGACCTCGACGCCGTCGTCGCCGGCCTGAGCCTGCGCTACAGCTCCGGCGCCGTCGAAGGCCACAATAACAAGATCAAGATGCTGAAGCGCCAGATGTTCGGCCGCGCCAACTTCGACCTCCTGCGCAAGCGCGTCCTGCACGCGTGGGCTTGGCGCACAGCGCGCAGGGGCGGTCCTGCCAGCGGTCGAAGTGCCGACTGTCGCGCCAGTCCAGGAGGCTGCCGGGAGCCGGGACCAGTCCCGGCTCGAACAGCGGCTCCTTGCGGGGGTCGGTCATCCGATGGTCAGGTGGGTGCCGGGGCGGCCGGGGCGGCGTCCGTGCACCGTGGGCGTGTAGGCGTCCTGCCGGGTCGCCGTGTAGCCGGCCGGCTTCTCGCGGGTCTTGACGCGGTACATGGCCATGTCGGCGCCGCGCAGCAGGCGGGCAGCGCCGGCCGTCTCGGGCAGGTCGATAGCGCGCGCGATGCCGATCGACACGGCCGGGTGCAGGGGGTGTCCGGCGTGGTCGAGGGGCTGCTCCAGCTGCTTGAGCAGCGCGGCGATCTCCCGCGCGGTCGCGGTGGGCGGCAGCAGAACAGCGGCGGCGAATTCGTCGCCTCCCAGGCGTGCGGCGATGCCTCCGCGGGCGGCGGCCCATGCGCCGATGCGATGGCCGGTGGCGGCGATGAGGGTGTCGCCGGCTGCGTGTCCGAGGCTGTCGTTGACGGCCTTCAGTCCGTCGGCGTCGGCGACCAGGACGTGCAGCTGCTCGCGGCGTGTGCGGGCGAGGCGTTCGGTGCGGTCGGTGAGGGCGTCGCGGCCGGGCAGTCCGGTCAGCGGGTCCTTGCGGGCGGCGTCCAGCTGGCGGCGCACGCGGACGTTGTCGGCGAGCAGCGCGGTCAGCGCGAGCGGCACGGTGGCCGCGATGATCAGTGTGCGGGACCGCTGACGTAATGCAGTGGGGGCGGGCATGATGGCTCCTGTTCTCGCCCTTCGGGGCGGGGCATGAGGAAGGCGCACCCGGTGCTGTGCAGGCGGAGGGTGCGCCTTTCGCGTTGATCATTCGATTCCGGTCCGACCGCAGGTCGGGCATGCTGGATGGTGCTTCTGTCTTGTGATGGGGATGGGAGCGCCCGGGGCGGTCGATGCGCCTTGCCGATGCTGCGGCCGTCCCGGGTCCCGCTACCGCCAGGAGCTGGCGGGGCCGATGTGCGGCACGGTTTTCACGCTGGCGCAGTCGAGCGGGTCCCGGTCGTCGTGCGGGGAGCGGCCGCAGGTGGGCCGGAGCTCCGTGAGGATGTCCATGAGGACGTCCTCGGAGTCGAGGCCGATGTCGACGTAGCCACGGCCGCACGTACACGGCACGATCAGGGTGAGCACGTCACTCGCACCGTCGGCCTCGCTGATGCGCAGCGTGTGGTGCAGCCACAGGCCGCCGTCCAGCCACGCCACCGCCGACGCCTCCCACCCGCGGCGACCGGCCTCGAGGACAGCCGGATACCCGTGCCACGCCACCGCGTCGACGACCTGCTCGAGGGAGTAGGCGTAGACGTGGTGCGCGGCCGCAGTCTCGGCGTCGTCGCGCTGCTCCTGATCGGTGGGGGCGCCACCCTCCTGGTCGGCGAGATCCAGCAGGTAGGCGAGCGGGGAGTCCGCGCCGTACGCGCGGGCTGGGCTGTGCAGGGTGTCCGTCATTCGGGTCTCCCAGTCGGTTCGTTGTGCCGGGCCGGACTGTCCGGTCCACCGCCCGGCCCCGCCCACGCCAGTGACAGCACTGGATAGAGCGAGGCGGGAGGGAGGACCGTCAGATCAGGGCACTGGCGCCAGCCAGCAGGAGCAGGGCGAGAGCGGCGAGACTCAGGTCGACCGCGCGCAGCTGGCGGTACTTGCCGACCGCAATCCGGGACAACACCCGGATACGGGCGGCACGAGTGTCGCCCTGCATGCAGGCGACGATCTCGTGGTCGTCGTCCAGGCCGGCCCACGGAAACGATGCGCGTCCATCGCCGCCCAGGCGGGGCCGGACCACCAGGAGCAGCAGGACAGCGGCCGCGGCCAGAGCCAGGACAGCGACCTCACCTAAGGCCCGGGGAGCGGCGGCAGGTGCGGGTCGGCAACGGACGCGAGGCCGGCCAGGACGGCGCCGTTGAAAGCGAGCAGCAGGGAGGCCTTGCCGTCGGTGCGGGCGGAAACGCCCGCCACCGTAGCGCAGGCGGCGTCCAGGTTCTGGTCCGCGTCGACGGTGGCCGTGTCGAGGCCCGCCGTGGCGGTGGGCGCGGATGGGGTGCGGGAAGACCAGGCAAGAGCCATGGGTGACTACTCCTTCGGCCAGCTCGTTGATCAGGCGGCGAGGTGATGGGTGGTGTCAGCGGGGAGGGTGTAGGTGCCGGGGGCGGCGGGGGTTCCGTCGAAACACTCCAAGCACATGCCGAGGGTGCGCAGCGGCAAGCACGCGTCATAGCGTCGGCGGCACCGGGGACAGGTCTGTCTCGCTGCCATCGCGCGATCGAGCGCTGCTTCCTTGGCCAGCGTCATCGGCCGTACCGGCTTCGCCAGGTCGATGCGGTAGAAGTAGGCCACCCTGCGGCCACCGCGCCAGGTGACCTCCACGACGGGGTCCTGGCCGCCGGGGCGCAAAGACCCAAAGCACGTAACTGGCGGCGCGTGGCTAGCCCTTTCGGGGCCTGGCCCCAGTCGTAACGGGAACCGGTCGATTCCGTCGTCGTAGACGTCGACGTCGACCAGTTCCTCCTTCGGCCGGCTACCCATCACGCACTCCAGGTGCCGGGCAGGCGGTCGGGGCGGTGCGGGTAGCGGGGGCCGGCCGATCCGGCGGCGCGGGCGGGAAATGAGCACGCGTGATCTCCTCCAACAGGTTGGGCGGGGCAGCACTGCGCCCGCCGGCGTTTTCGTCGGCGGGCGCGGAAGGCGGGTGGGGCAGGTGGCCGGGCGGCCTGTTCGGTCCTCGCAAAACCGCGCCGATCGGGGCAGGGCGGGAGCCAGGCGGAGCACCTGGAAGGTGAGAGGACAGGCTGACGGCCCGCACCCGGGAAGGGGGCGGGCCGTCGCCGCTAGAAGGGAGATTGCGTCAGTCAGGAGGCAGCTCGTCTCCGGTTTCTGCGTCGTAGGCAATCCCGCTCGGAGACAATCGGACGCTACGGAAGTCTGCCCGCGAGCCTTCCTTCCAGCTTTTTCCGCCGATCGCGATTCGCACTGTCACGTCCGCGAGCGGGTCCTCTACCGGAAGCGAAAGCTCAGGGGTCTTGGGGTACCACCTGTCATCCCCTCGAGCACTTTGAGCGCTTTTCCCTGAGGCATCGATCCGCAGATACTTGGCGTTGCGGTCGAAGTAGGAGCGCAGTTCCACTACGACGTGGTCCCTGGCGCTGTTCCATTGCGCCACCACGTCCGCGTGAACGCCGTCGATGCGGACTGCCGCTCCGGACCGTCCCTTGTACGCGGCGGCTTTCTGCTGGCGCTCCTGGGTGTGCTGTTCATCATTGGCGTGCTGCCACACGCCGACTGCCGTGATGGACAACGCCGCGATAGCAGCGACGTAGGGCCAAGCCCGCCGACGCGTCGGTGCGGGCTGCCTCTCGTCAGGAGTCAGCAGGGCGGGTGCGGGCGGCTGCGGCACGCTATGCCAGGCCGGGGACGTGCTGTCGCCGCTCTTGTCGAACCAGTCCGCCTCGTTGCCCATGCGGGCGACGGTAGCGCGCAGTTGCGCTGCCTGTCCGGGGTCACCGCGCAGTTCTGCCACTTGCGCACGGGTCTCCAACCACGCAAGTGCCTGGGTGGAGTTGAGGCCGTGGGAGGTGATGTCCTCTCGCTCGCCGACGGCAGCCAGTTGAGCGGCCTCGTCGAACCGGCCGGCCAGCGCGGCCTTCAAAACTGTCTCGTGTCGGGCAAGGCCGAAGTGGCAGATGTCGATGACGTTGGACGGCATGTCCCAGTCCCAGGCGACGGCGCCACCGATCTCCGTCTGTGTCTCATCGTCCTGCTCGATCTCGATGCTCAGGGCCTGCTGCGCCTTGCGGCGGCGCGAGGATGTGTCGGTGAGTGTGGCTTCCTCTTCGCTGAGGACGGTCTGGATGATGTCGACGTGGTCCGGACCGACCTTCCATACGGCCTGTCCCGGATCGAGCGCCGGGATCTTTTCGACAGCCCAGGCGGGCAGACCGAGCAGTGAACCGACGATGGCCGCCTCTTCGGGACCGAGGCGTCCGACGTGGGCGATCTCGCACAGCCGCGCCAGGTCCTGCGCCCTGCCCTCACCGAGGTCGGACAGCGTGTGCATCACCACGTCCAAACTCAGCGCGGCCTTGCGGGAGTTCTTCAGCAGCCGCTGGATCAGCTCGCTCGTGGCTGGGGACAGCAGAATCTGCCACGCCTCCTCGAGGACCAGGTGCCGGTGCACGGCGGTCGACTGGCGCAGCCACACCTGCTCTGCCCAGCACGACACCGCGGCCATCAGCGACGGAATCGCCGGGGAGTTGCGGTCCAGGGCGGAGAAGTCGAAGGACAGGATCGGAAGGTTCGTCTCGGGGAGGCTCGCGTCCTGGCCGTCAAACAGGCCGCGGAGCGAGCCCTCCGTGTAGCGGGACAGGGCGATCGCTGCGCCCTCGCCCCACTCACTGAGCTTGGTGGCGGGCCACCGGCCGTTTTCAGGGGTGACCAGGGCGTCCACCAGACCGGTCAGCGATGTCGCCTTCGGGTGGGTCAGCGCGTGCTGGAGTGCGTGAGTGGCCTGGTGGGTGAGGGCGCCGGGCTCAACAGCCAGGATCAGCGAGCGGATCAGCTGCTCGCGGACCCCCGGCGGGAAGAGCGTGCTGACCGGGTTGAGGGTGAAAGTGCCGGCCTCGATGACTCTGCCTCCTAGGGAGCGGACCAGCGGCGCCCATTCGCCGCCGGCACTGTCCTCGCCGAAGGAGTCGATGATGACGGCCTGGTGGGCATGGTGGAGGATCTCGCGTCGGATCCGCGCCTTCGCCGTCGAGGACTTGCCGGAGCCGAGACCACCCAGGGCCAGGCTGTTCGTGGCGGGCAGGACGGCCGTGTCGGTCAGCACGGGGGAGAGGTGGAAGAGGCGCCCGTCCAGCAGCGACCGGCCGATCGGAACGCCGGGAAACCGGGTGCTGGACGCGACAAGCGGCGCCGTGATCGCGGCGTGGTTGGAGGGCAGGCGGATCATCAGAGGATCGCCCCTTTCCTGGTGGAGGCCCCGTGCGGGGTGGTCATCACGTGAGCGCGGTGCTGCTGGCCAGCGAGCCAGTCGAGACGGATGCGGTGCCGGTCGGCGGCGAGAGAGGCCTGCCAGCGGGCGTCGGTGACAGCCTCAGGGCTGTCGCCCCACACCGTCAGGTAGGCGTCGATGTCCACGAGCGTCGCGCCCTGGACCAGGGCGCCATGGGTGGTCCCGCTGGCCAGATCGTGGGCGTCCTGCTTGACCTTGTCGGTGGTGAACGCCTCGCTCGCGGCGCGCTGCCACTTTGCGGATCGGCGGGACTGGCCTACCGGCAGCGGCCGGTAGAGGACGGCGAACGAGCGGTCTGCGTCTGTGCCGAGCAGCATCTTCGGCATGAGGTCGCCGTCGGTTTCCTCGGGCCAGGACGTGATCCGGGCCGTGGCAGCGAACCGTCCGTCGTCCAACGCGACCCAGCCCGCGCCGCGATCGGCGATAGCAGGGATTGGATCCGGCGTGATGGGCATGAGGGCGCCGAGCGCGGCGAACTCACCCGCGAGCGTGTCCAGGACACGGTCCGGCTGACCGGCCAGGCCCTTGGGCACGTGGACGGAGACCGTCTGCGTGTGGGCGGTGTGATCGCCGTTCGCCGCGTGATGGGTGACGTGGACCTGGACGCCTGCGCTGCGGGCCTGGCCGCCGGCGAACGCCAGCGCCCGGGAGAACTGGTCGTGGAACGCGGTCCGGCGCTGTTCGTCCTGCATGGTGCCGTGGTCCGGGTACACGGCCCACGTCGCGGTGGCGCCGGGGCGTCCCGTCATCGTGTTGGGCACCGTGCGTTCGCGCAGGTGCCGATAGCCGACAGCCGCCCATCGGCTGAGCGAACGCGGGCCCGGCGCGATGTTGAGCAGCGCGGCGGCCGCGCCGACCGCGCCGAACGTCCACACGGGTGGTGGGGTGAGCATTGCCGACATCAGGACGGCGCTCCCGAGTCCGGCGTTCGCCTTCGTCAGCAGCGTCTCGGAAGGGCTGAGTCCGCGCTGTACAGCGGGGATCCGGTAGCCGGGAGTCAGGGAGTACACGAGCTCTCCTTCGAGGTTGGACCATCCGGGTTCCGGCCTCGGCGCCCACCCGGATAGGCGGGCGGGCGTCGGGCCCGGGAGACGGACGGGCTACGGGTTGGTTGTCTGGCCCGGACCTGGTGGCGGGTTCGGGGCAGCACGCCGGGGGCCCGGCGTGCGGGGTGGGGTGGTCCCGGCCGCCGGGGCGGCGGGTCCGGGGGTCTGCGGCTGGACAGCTGTGCGGGCCTGCTGGCGTGCGCGGGTGATCTCCGCTGTGCGGGCTGCGCGTTCACGGACCTGGGTGATGGTGGATGCCGTGGTCAGCTGGCCCTCGCGCTTGCGCTGGGTGACGCCGTACGCGGCGAACAGCACACCCCGGTCCTGATGGACCGCACGGCCCGGCGTGTCCACCGTGCGCAGTCCACGCGGCGCGTTCTCGCGCTCGTAGACGTCCGGGGCGCCGGCCCGCACGACCACCCGGGCGAGCCGGTTGTCCGTGCGGCGTTCCACCAGCGACCGGGCGCCGCGGGCGACCTTGGGACCGAAGTAGGGCACCCCATGGAAAATCATCCGCAGCATCAACGCGTCCGCAGCAACCAGCAGGACAGAGTCGACTACGAGCGAGCCCTGGGCCAGCTTCACGAACGGTGCGAGGAGTAGCAGCGCGAACGGGGCGAACATGAGCCCCAGCAGCCTCCCCGCCCATGCCTTGACCGCGGATGTGTCGCCCCCTCGTGCCAGCGACGCCAGCACGAGGGGAGCCATGCACACGAACACCAGGATGCCGAGCTGGCGGGTCATGAACACCAGCGCAGCCAACGCCAGGGCGACGACCAGAGCACTGAAGATGATCAGGAGTGCGAGGGGGTTCCCCGCGTCCGCTCCATGCTCCATGTCGGTGCTGATCGCGCCGAACAGGGTGGATTCGTCGCTGGCGAACGCGGCCGTGAACGCGGCACTCACGGCCCGGTTCAGCAGCATCACCACCCCTGGGATCGACGCCATGCCGGCCACGGCGGCCAGAGACCACCCGGTGGAAGCGCCCATCTGCTTCAGGCGGGGTGCGCCCTGCCAGGCGGTCAGGGCGCACACAACGACCACGCACACGAAGATCGCAACGGCCAGATGCTGACCGAGCCAGAGGAACTGCGCGTACACGCCGCTGTCGGCCTTCGTCGGCGCCCACGCGTCCTTCGGTGCAACCAGGCCGTTGATCTTCTTGATCAAGCTGTCAGCGAGACGTCTGACGTGGTCGGAGGCGCCGTCGGTGAGGCCACTGCTCCCGCCGGCGCCGGGAGAGCCGCCCCCGCCGCTGTGGTCGCTGACGCAGTATTCGTAGCCGGGCGTGCCCTTGAGGGCGTCGCATGGGTCCTCTTGCAGGTACGCCATGCGCGTCAGCCCTTGGCTTCGGTGACGGTGGAGAACAGGGTGTCGCCGTAGAGCGCGAGGATCACGGCGACGAACAGGGTGCCGATCGCCATGGACCCCTTCCTCAGGGCGCCCTTGGGGTCGTTGGACAGCTGCAGCAGCATCCTGACCGCGATCACGGCGATCACGGCGGCGATGCCCTTGGTGACCAGACCACCGCCGGTCAGGCCGATCGTGTCGAAGAAGTCCTTGAACCCGCCGCTCATGTCGACGGGCTTGGCGAGGGTCGTGAACTTAGGCATGGGTCAGATCTCCCTGTTGTGGTGGGGTACGGGGCGGGCGACGGCGTAGAGGTCGGTCATCGTGTCCATGGGGTCGATGCGGACGTTCGTGCCGGGCCGGGGGGCGTCGATAATCCATCCGCCCCCGATGGCAATTCCGACGTGGTGAATGCTGGTGGGACTGGCGCCGTAAAAGACGAGGTCTCCGGGGCGTACATCTCCCGGCTTGACGGGTTCGGATGCGGCGTACTGCTGGGCTGCCGTGCGGGGCAGGCTGATGCCTGCTTTCGCGTAGGCGTAGAGCGTGAGTCCGGAGCAGTCGAACCCGGCAATTTTCTTTCCGGAGTGCCCATTGGGGGAGCAGCAGATTCCCGTGCTGGGCCCGCTTGGATTGCCGCCACCCCATGAATACGGTGTGCCGAGCATTCCGCTGGCCGCACTGATGGCAGCGGCGGCCTGATTTGTGGTCGCGGTCGCTCCGCCACCTGCGGTTTTACCGGCCAGTGCGGAGATCGACCTGACGTAGTTCTGTGTCTCTTTGTAGGGAGGCACGCCACCATATTTTTTGACGGCGCCGGATCCAGCGTTGTAGGCGGCGAGCATGTTGCTCTGCGCATTGCCGGGAACGCCTTTGACATCTTTGGCGATGTCGCAGAGATATTTCGCGGCGGAGGGGATCGCGTCTCCGGGATCCCACACGTCGCGTTTACCGTCGCTGTTTCCGTCGATGCCGTGGTTTTCCCACGTGGACGGCATGAACTGCGCGACACCCTCGGCACCCACAGGAGAGCTGGCTTTCGGATTGAAGCCGCTTTCCTGTGTGAGCAGGGCGCCGAGCAGGTTGGGTGTGACTTCGGGGCAGGTATTTCCTGCGTCCTGCACGAGGGACCGGTATTGGGCGGGGATGGACAGGCTGAGAGCGGCTCCCATGACGGGGTCGTCGCCGGCGGCCTGGACGAGCGCGGCCGCGACGACGGCCACGATTGCCCCGATGCCGATCGTGGTGGCTACAGAGGCTCGCAACGCGGTTTCCCTCCTTCCTGACGTTTTTGATCATTTGCACTGGTCAAGACCGTCACGAGGGACCGCCGGGGGACCGTCATGGCACCGGCATGCGCGAGGCGGCATGCCGGTGCCATGACGGTGGTTGACGGTGCTGTGACGGTGGTCTGCCGGTGCCTCGTGACGGTCACGAGCCGGATTTGGCGGCCTTGATGAGGTCGGCCAGCAGGTAGCCGCGGCCCTTCCCTGTGCGGCTGGCGGAAACACCGAGCAAATTGCTCAGTTGCTTTCCGCGCTCGGTGGCGTCGTCCTCATGGATGCCGAGTGCGGGCGCCAGTTCTGCCGTGGTCATGAAATCTGCCTCGTTGCTCCGCAGCAAGGCGATTGCCTTGGTGAGCGGAGATTCCGGGATCGCTTCGATCGCCTGTTTCTGCCTGTCGATCACTTCGTCGACTACGTCCCAGATGAACTGATCCTCGAAGTTGAATCCGCGGAGCAGCGTGGAGCGTCCCTGGGTGAACAGGACGGCCTGGCCCTTGATGTCCGGGTCCAGGAGCGCCGGATTGATCGGCGCGACCGTCTCGAAGTAGGTGTCCCCGAGGGCGACTTTGGCCGTTCCGGACGATGCCACGTACAGGCACAGCCGGTAGAGGAACTGATCGCGGACCATGACCGGAATGGCGTTCGTAGACGGACGCTGGGTCATGAGAATCGTGGAGATCCCCGATTCCAAGGATTTCGCGACCAACGAGCGGGTCTTTTCCGCGATCCGCCGGGCGTCTTCCTTTCCCTCCTTGGATTCATCGCTGGTGAAAAAGTCGGCCGCCTCATCCACGATGAAGATGACCGGCTTGAACTTCGGCAACGGCTTCCGGTCCTGGACGGCTTCCTTGATTTCCGCGTAACGCCTGTCCGAGCGGCCGTTCAGCTCATCGACCATGTCCTCGTAGACGGCAGGATCGTCGGACGACTCGTAGCGGAAGGCGGCTTTTTCGAACCGGGTCAGTCCGCAGAACTTTCCGTCCAGCAGATACAGTTCGAAGTCGCCGTAGGCGATCAGCAGGCAGGTGATGAGCCCGTTGATCAGGGTGGTCTTGCCCATCTGGGTCATGCCGGCGACCAGCATGGACGCCTTGTCGAACGTGGGCACACCGGCCAGCTGGCCGGTGACGTCATGCCCGAGCGGCACCCCCGCGAACGTCACGATCTCCTGCCGGGTCGGGGCAGGGAACGGGTGGGTGAACGGCGGTTCGTGCAGCTTGAGGAGCTTGACGCGCCGTTCGTTGTCCCGGCTGCGCTCCATTTTCAGATGCAGGCGGGTCACGCCGAACATGCCGGCCACCGTGCCCAACTTCTTCTCGACGTCCTCATAGGTACGCCCCTTGGGCACGAGGAAGTCGTAGAGGCTGCCGGTCTGGACGTCGGTGACGGTGGCTTCGTCCTGCCGGATGACCTGGTCCCGGCCGATCGCACCAGCCGTGGTCAGCGCAGCCGTCAACTCCGGATGTACCGGGACGTTTTCCACGGCCGCCTCAGCCTCACCGGCCGATGCCGTGGACGATGACGATTCCTGCTTCAGAGCTGCCGCCGGCGCCTTCTCTCTCGCCCACATCGCCTTGAAGAGGGCCTTGGTCCGCCAGGCGGTGTAGCCGAGCGCGACCAGCGCGCCGGCGGTGAGCAGGACGGTGGCCGGCCAGGACAGACCGAGCTTGTCCTTGATGGCGGCGAGGATGCCGAACGCGATCGCGAGGGTGCCGATCGCGCCTGCCGCCTGCCCGTACCCATCGTCAGCGGCCATGGCGCTGGCCTGCTGTTTCTTCCTTCCCACATGCTCTCCGTGGTGGTCGTGAACACGGGCGCCCCCGCCACGTGTTCGGCTTCTGCGGGTGGTGTGGTGCTCGCCGGGTCTGCTTGCCGGGTCTGCGGACGGTTCCGTCTCGCTCGCCGGGTCACTCGCCGGGTCTGCACCAGGTCGACTGCGGTCGTGCGTGCTTCCGGCAGTCGCAGCAAGGGCCAGCCCGCAGGCTGCGGGCTGGCCCTCACTGGTGGTGCCGGACAGGGATGCTCAGGCTGCGTCTTCGGGCTCTTCCTCCTTGGCCTCTTCCGTCTCGGTGTCAGCCGGGACGTCGGCCTGGGCGTCGCTCTCCTCCTTGGACAGCAGGGCTCCCCAGGCATGGCGAATGCGCTTCTCGCTGCCGACGAAACCGGCCTCGCGGTAGTCACCGACGGCCTGGCGGTAGGAGGCCGGCGGATCGTCGCGGTAGCGCAGGTGCCGCAGCACGACGTCCATCTGGGCGTCGGTCAGCGTCTCGCCGGGCTCCGGCGTGGGCACGCCCGTGACGGTTGCGAGCTGCGCGAGCGTGACGGCGTCACGGCCTGCGCCACGGCCACCGTGACCCTCACCGTGACGGTTTCCGCCCGTATCGCCCTGACCTGCGTGACTGCCCTCCGCATCCGTGCCGGATGCGTCACGGCCGCCCGGCAGAGCGAGGGGGTGAGGGCCGGATCCGTCACGGTCGGCCGTGACGGGCAGGGCGGGCGCCGTGGGCGTCCACGTACCGAGCTCCGGCAGTTGGATCGCCGCGACCGAGGTCGGCAGGATCTTCTCGGCGGCAGTGGTCGCGGTGGCCTCCGCCTGCTTGTGCAGCTTCTCGGTCATGGTCTGCTGCGTCTTGAGCTGCGACTTGCGGTAGGCCGTCTCCGCCTTGGCCACTCGCTCTTCCAGCTCGGTCGCGAGCGCCAGCAGCTCGATCCGGTGCGCGGCTTCCGCCTCCATCTCCTCCAGGCGGTCGGCGACCTCCTGCCGCTTGGACTCGATGTGCTCCCGCGTGCCCGCGGACGCCTTCCGGCCCAGGGAGGGCAGCGCAATCCACCACGCGAGCTTGGTCGCGACGATGGCGATCGGCGTGAGCACCATGGCCAGGTCGAAACCGCCGCGCGCGGACATGATCAAGTCGATGGTGGGGATGGCTGCGTTGACGGCCGTGAGCGCGAGTCCGGCGTACTGCACGCGCCGGACACGGCGGGCGTTGTTGCCGGCCAGGATCTCCGTCGCCTGAAAAACACACCACAGGGCGTCCAGAGCGCCCACGGTCGGCACCGCCCACGCCCCGAACTTCGGCTCGAGGATCTGGTAGCTGACAGCCATCGACAGGACGGCCACCCCCAGGGTGACGAACCCCAGAATGCTGAGCACCACCCCGCGCGGGGTGAACTCCACACGCAAGCCTTCCTTTTCCGCCTCTTCCTTCTTTTTCATGGCGTCTCCGTTGTCTGTGCGAGGTGCGTGAGTGTTCGGCTGCCGTGATCCGGGCTCACTCATCGGATGCCTCGAACTGGGCCTTCAGCAGTTCGGCCTCAACGTCGCGGACCTCGCCGCGCTCGATGGCCTCGTAGACGGCCTCACTGGCCTTGAACATGCGGTCCTGGAAGTCGTCAGACACGACGCACCCCACAGCCGTGCGCGTTGGCGGAGGCGGGCCGGTGCGGCGCGACGATCTGGCCGTCGGGCAGCAGCTCGCCGGTGTCGTCGAAGACGATCGCGCCGTTGCAGAGCAGGTTCCAGCCCTGCTCCAGGTGACTGGCGACGACGCGGGCGGCCTCCCGGTCCGGGCTGTCGGCCGTCGGGCACTTCGGGGTGTGCGTGCACAGCGAGGCCGGCAGGCGGGTCGTGCCGGTGGCGGTCGTCGCGGTATCGAACTGGGTGTTGCTACGCATGGGCTCTCCTGCGGGGTGCGGGCCCGAACTCTTCCGGGCTGGAGGCGTGCGAAGGACCGGCCGCCCGTAGCGTGGGCGGCCGTTCGTGACGGTGCTGCAGGGCGGGCGGGGAGTTGCCCGCCGCTCCGGTCCGGCGGGAGTCAGGCGGAGGCGGCCGCGGCGTGCTTGCGGGCGGCGCGGCGCTTCAGGGAGCGGCGCTCCTTCTCGGACAGCCCGCCCCACACGCCCGCGTCCTCGCCCCGCTCCAGCGCACCCTGAAGGCAGCTTTCGATCAGCGGGCAGCGGCGGCAGACGGCCTTGGCCTCCTCGATCTGGAGCAGCGCCGGGCCGGTGTCGCCGATCGGGAAGAACAGGTCGGGGTCCTCATCACGGCAGGCCGGGCGGGGGCGCTCGACAGTGGCCGGAGCTACGGCGCCGTAGTAGGTGATGCGTACGATGGAGCGGTTCATCAGGGCCTCCCAGAAGGTCCGTTCGACAGCCCGGGGATTGCGCCCCCGGGGCTGTTCGCGTGTCTGCGGCCTTATGGCCGCAGAGGTGCGCGGCTGCGCGGCTCCCCTGGACGCCGCCCGGCCCGACTCCGCACGAGGTGCGGGGCCGGGCCGGGCGTGTCAGGCAACCGACAGAGGTGGCGGTGTCGGCTGAGCGGAAATGGCTCAGCGGAACGGGGTCAGCTACAGGCGCCGCAGACCCCGCCGTTCCATCCCTCCAGCCAGGCCCCGCACACGGAGCACTGACCGCACGGAGCAGACGTGAGCCGCGCTAACGCGGCGATCAGACGACGCATCAGCCGGCCGCCTCACGTACGAGGTAGTCAGAAGTCGTCCACGCGCTGCCGACCGGGAACGGTTCGGCGTCTGGACGCAGGACGTCCTTCACGACCAGGGCCCACTGCGCGCAGCGGCGCCGGAGGAGACCGCGGGCGCGCTCGGGGTCACGGATGACGGAGAGGACCTCGAAAGCCCCGTCAACGTTCTGGTAGATCGCTCCCACGTGGCGGGGGCCGATCTGACCGTCGACCACACGGCGGAGGGCTTCGAGCACCATCGGGTCGCCGGGGGTGTGTGCCATCGGCGGGTGTGGCCGGCCACCGGCCGGAGCCGGCTGGTCCGGGGTCCGCTCATGCGGGAGCGGACGCTTCGGCAGCGGAGGCTGGGAGGCAGCCTCGGCAGGAAAGATCAGGGCTGTCATGCTGGGCATGCAGGTCGTCCTTTCGCGAGAGAGACCTGCGACAAGAACCCCCGGGGAGGCACCCCCGGGGGTTCGTCGCATTGAGCCCGCCGTCAGGCGGGAAGTGCGCCCTGCGCACTCCGCTGCTGACCGCGCCCCAAGGACTCGGTCAGCAGCAGGCAGCGCAGGCTGCTGAAGTTGGCGCGGCGCCGTGGGCGCCAGATCTCAACGGGACGCGGACCGCTCGCCACCGGGAGATCCGTCCGGGCGGGTCAGCGGTACAGGTGTGCCGCGTCGTTCTTTAGCGTCGTGGGGATGTCAGCCCTCCGGGCTCTCCGCCAGTAATGAGCACCTGATGGGTCATCGCACGTGCCGACTGCCACCACCAGTGGTGATGACGCCTCACGACGGGTCTCCACTCACATCAGCTGGTGTGGTCACGGCTGTTGTAGCTGTGGTGGATCACGCTATGGAGTTCTCAATCAACGAGCGCTTTCAGACCAGGAACTTCCGAGCGCCACTTAATCGACTTACGCAACTTAACTGATACAGTGCACTGCTCCGCGCGCCGTGTCAACTAAGTTGGTGAAGCTGTCTAAATCAACGAGGGAGCTCTACGATGTGGCTCATGACGGCCGAAGACCTGCAGCCCTATCAGCGAATCGTGCAAGACGTGAAAGACCAGGTCAGGCTCGGCCGACTGCAGAGCAACGACAAGCTGCCCAGCACCCGGGAACTCGCAGACCACTACGGCGTTGCCCCGGGCACTGTGCAGCGAGCACTCGCGGATCTCCGCACAGAGGGCGTCGTCTACTCCCATCAAGGCCGTGGGTCCTTCATCCGGGAGTCGGCCCTCGATGCCGTGGCCGATCCCACTTCCCAGGCGATCAAGCGATTGGAAGAGAAGGTGGCTGACCTGAGTGAGCGGCTGGAGCGACTTGAAGCGGGTGACGGTACGAGAAGCTGACTCGGCGTCACTGTGTCAGGCACAGCCCTCATCGCTCTCGCCTGCCGGAAGGCAGCAATAGAGGCTTCACGATCAGTCCGGTTGCACTGGTGCTGGCCACGGTGGTGACGATGTCGCGGATGACCACGAGGAGCACCGATATGACCAGGCCGACGGTTAAGACTGCGGCCACCCGTATGGCTACGACGCCGGGTCGGCCGCGCGGCCGAGGTCCTGCAGTGGGGCTCGTGCAGGAGCAGTGGTGTCTCAGGGGCGGTCCGGTGAGCGTGAGGTCGACGTGCCGGCCATGCGCGTCGGCCACAGTGTGGGATACGGCGTGCGGAAGCTTGTTCATCTCGCCCTCCTGGGGGTTCCGACTGGTGCCACTCCAGGTGTAGGCGTGATCTTCAGTGACTTCTACGGTTGTCCTGTATCCGTCCGCCGGATACAGGGACTTGGATACATGGAGGGGGCTCGAAGTGGGGCAGCAGCCGAATGCGCTGACGCCGGATCAGTCGCCTCAGCACCGTCTTGGTTACGTGATCCGAGAGTTACGCGAGGCACATGGTCTGTCCATGCGGGAGCTGGCCGCTAGGACGTTCGTTTCGCACTCCAAGGTGCAGCGATGGGAAAACGGCGACCGCCCTCCCAAGGACCTGGGAGAGGTGGAGCTCATCGACCGGGCGCTTGACGCTGGCGGGTTTCTGATCGAGCTGTGGCAGGAGATCGGCCGGGATTCCCAACTCGGCCATGTATCCGATGCGGCGTCCCATGTATCCGATACATCGCTGGACCTGGTCACGGCCCTGTCCCAGGCGGCAGCGTCGGACGGCAAGGGGATCTTCGTCCCTCGACGTCTCGATGATGGAACGGTGGTGCTCGTGGCACTCGATCGACGCGCACTCCTGCGCGCCGGCGCGGGGATTGGTGCAGCAGCAGTGGCTGGCATTCCCATGCCAGCGTCCGCAGCAGCTGCGGAAGATCCCTTCGGGTTCGCGAAAAGCCTCACCGCGAGCTGGCCCGGACTTCGGTTGTCCCGCCCGTCCCCCGAGTTCGGTGTCGACTGGCACGCACTCCTCCCGGGAGGCCGCTCCATGCTCGGCTCCCAGCTCTCACTCCAGGTCCACCCCGCGCGCATCGACGGACGCCGGGTGATCGTTTCTGTACCTGACCAGCGGCGTGCAGAAGAGTTCCTGACGCGGCCCCATCGCGGTCTGCTTGTCGGAGCAGTCAACACCGCAGGTCCCCCGACCTTCTATGCCCTGGACGGCCGCGCTGCCCGCACAAAGCTCACGAGAAGCGGCGGCGTGTACGAAGTCACCGCGCCCACTGCCTACGAACTAGACGACCTCACCTACGGCATCTTGTGGGCCGTCAGCAACTACGACGACGCGCTGCAGGCAGATGACCAGGCCCTTTCCGAGACGCGCAGCGACCTACGGGCGTATGAGCGGCTGTCTGCCTCTGCGGTCAGCCGCGAGGCGGCACCCGGGCTGAACACCGTCGCCCACATGT
The DNA here is from genome assembly GCF_041435115.1 of Streptomyces sp. NBC_00289. Lineage (NCBI taxonomy): Bacteria > Bacillati > Actinomycetota > Actinomycetes > Kitasatosporales > Streptomycetaceae > Streptomyces > Streptomyces sp. NBC_00289. The sequence goes on from NZ_CP108048.1 coordinate 68,162, forward strand.
GGCTCGGCTCAGACTTCTGCGCTCGCCACATCCTGCGCGCACTGCCGGATCTGCCGACGCTACCCGCGTTCTGGACGCGTGAGCAGCGAGGGGAGGAGGCCAGCTCATGGCTGATCTTCGATCACAAATTTCCGTACCTGCGGGAGACCACCACGGCTCTCGGCAGCACAAGCACCCGGGCTTTCTGTATCCCGGAGGAAGTCGTCCGCTCCTCCCCGCGGTATGAACGGATCCTGTTGTTCCTGGCCGTGGCGCTGATGGAATCGCTGGGGATTCATGCCCAGTTCACAGCCGATCCCGCATACGAAGCCGTCGAAGGGTTCGTAGTCGCTCCCGACAAGGAAGCGGTGATCGCCAACTGGGTCCGCGGGGACGGAATGTGGCACGTCGACGTGACAGCCCGGTCCTCCGTCGTCCGGGAGTTCACGATCGCAGCACGCGACGTCAACGCGGACTCGATTACCGCCGCGCCAACAGCCGCTGGACGGCTCCGCGCGCTTGCGCAGTACCTCGAGCTGCCATGGTCCTGGCTGATCGACCGATGCGGCCAGCTCGCCCGGTACGGATCGTCTGGGCTGGTCCAGTCCCGCAGTCGACTGGTCTCAGCAGCTGGCATTGACGCCGCGTGCGCATACGTCGGATCCCTCCCCACCGACCACTGACCCAGAGCACAACCCGACGGACCCCGAAGGGAAGACAGACCATGGCCGACAAGGCCCGCCGCGTCGCGGTGATCTCACTTGGCGGCACCATCGCGATGACCCAAGCGGACAGCGGCGCAACGCCGACACTGTCAGCTGACGATCTCATCGCGGCCGTACCTGGCCTCGCCGAGACGGGCATCGACGTCGAGGTTCGCGACTTCCGCAGGCTTCCCGGCGCCTCACTGGCCTTCTCCGACCTGCTCGAACTCGCCATCATGGTGGAGACGCTCGCGGTCGACGGCGTGGTCGTCACACAGGGGACGGACACGATCGAGGAGACCGCGTATTTGCTGGACCTCGTCACCAGCAGTGACACGCCGATCGTGGTGACCGGCGCCATGCGCAACGCGAGCATGGCAGGGGCAGACGGCCCAGCGAACGTGCTGGCCGCCATCCGCGTCGCGGCCAGCACCGAGGTACTCGGTATGGGGTGCATGGTGGTGTTCGCTGAGGAGATTCACTCCGCGCGTTGGGCCCGTAAGACCCACGCCACCAGTCCCATGGCCTTTACCTCGTACCCCGGGCCAATCGGCTACGTCGCCGAGGACCGTGTGCGGATCACGGCACGCCCCAGCACATCCCCTGCGATCAACCCGCGCGATACCACCCTGCCTGCGCGCACGGCGATTTTCACGGTCGGTCTCGGAGACGACGGAACGCTCCTTCCCGTCCTGGGGGACCACGTTGACGGCCTAGTCGTTGCTGCGTTCGGCGCCGGCCATGTCCCGATGACGTGCGTGGACGCGCTCGGCGATCTTGCGAAACGCAAGCCTGTCGTCCTCACCACTCGCACCGGATCGGGCCCCGTGCTCCGACAGACCTACGGCTTCCCCGGCTCTGAATCCGACCTGCTTGGACGTGGACTGATCTCGGGCAGCACGCTGGACCCGATCAAGGCACGCATCCTTCTGCAGCTGCTACTGATGACCTCCGCCGACAGGGACCAGATCGCCGAGGCCTTCAGCAGCGTCCCGTAACTGTCCCAGCCACCTCTTGGAACCCATCTTGCGTAGCCACGAACTGACGACCGGTCGGACCTTCGCCGTGAACTTCGACCACGGCGACGACTTCTTTCCCACCCTTGACGCATTCTGCCGCCAGAACAACGTCCGGCACGGCTACATCCCGATGTTCATCGCCGGCTTCGCTGAAGCGGAGATCGTTGGTGCATGCGAGAAACTGGAGGACCCTGAGGCCCCGGTTTGGAGCAAGGTCCACTTGTCCGGCGTCGAAGCGATGGGGTGCGGAACGCTCGCCTACGACGCAGAGACGGACTCCGTCCTACCGCACATCCATACCTCGCTGGGGGAGAAGGCCCGCTCAGCCACTGGTCACACCAGCCATCTACTCAGTGCCCGCGTCCAGTTTCTTGTCGAGATGCTCGTGGTCGAGATCACTGCGCCCGTGATGACGCGACCCAGGAACCCTGACCTCTACGACGTACCCCTATTGACCTTCGGGGCGGGAAACGGTGCGTGACCGAAAAACTGACAGTGCCTCAATGCACCACTGAACGCAGCAATCCATGTACAGTTCCGATCACACGTGGGAAGGAGGAGTGATGACCAACCTTTTCGAGGCCGTGGACGACCTACTCAGCCGGCCAGCTGACGTCCTGCCTTCTCCTGAGGTCAGGGCCAAGCTTCGCAAAGCTTCCGGCTTGACTCAGGAAGAAGTCGCCGAAGCTTTCGGCGTACATCGCATGGCTTTCCTGCGCTGGGAGAATGGCCAGTCCATGCCACGCCCCAAAGCCCGTGCCGCCTACCTGCGCCTCCTCAAGGGCTGGGCCCAGCAACACCCGGAGGCTGCTGAAGGCTTCACGCTAGCGGAGGCCGGCTGACGTGGGCGTGTCTAGCCGCCCCCCGTAAACGCGAAGCGGCCCCCGTCGCCACAACGGAAGCCGCTTCCCAACGTTTCGACTCTTGACCCTGCAAAGCTCTCGAGTCGTGAGCAGCGAGGTGACCTCGTCTGCCGGGTGATGCCCGTAGGCCCGTGGGCCTGCGTGGTCACCTATACCCAGAGTATGCGCTCTCGATTGCGCGCCGCCACTACTCCGGGGTCCTGCTAGGTCACATTTGCTGGTCATGGCTCCCCTACCTGGGGAGATGACCCACCCTTGCAAGGCCGTAAAGATCCTTCCGCCGGACCCGATCTGTTCGGGTACGACGCGGGCTCCGACACCAGTCAGCGTGCGGAACTCCTAGGTCCTGATGACGATGACGGTTTCTACACCAGCCAGCTGCACGACTGGATTCCGTTGTGCCCGCAGCTGCGGGACAGTGGTGTGCGTCTGTACTGGATCATGCGTGCGCTGGTGATCGAGAAGCGCGGACCGGTGCGGAAGCTGACGCTGCTGCAGCTGTGCCACTTGTTGCCGTCCAAGCAGATGAAGCCGGGCGAGCAGGCGCAGCCGTCGAGTCTGGCCCGTCTGCGATCGCTGCTGTCGGAGCTGTCCCAGCTGGGGCTGATCAGTACTCCGGAAGGCGGGTTGATCAAAACGTCGAGCCGTGCGAGCGCGTCGGGGGCGCCGCTGCGGATTCGTATCAACGACAGGCCTCGCCGAGGCTATGACGGCCCGCGGAACGCTTTCGCACTCCTTGATGAGGTGCGTCAGCCTGCCGCGGAGGCCGCGGAGCGTGCTGTTCGTAAAGAGCGTGAGCGGGCCGCGCGCAAGCGGGCGCTGAGGGCTGACTGTGCGGGCCAGATTTCTGGCCCGCCCGATGAAACGGGCCAGATTTCTAGCCCGCGGGGCCAGATTTCTAGCCCGCGGGGCCAGATTTCTAGCCCGGATTCGGGGTCTGACCTGCAGACTCCCGACCCCCCGTTCAGACTTTCCGCTAAGACTTCCCGTTCAGAGAGTGGGGGTTCCGTCCATCCGTCCGTGTCTGTAGGTGAAAGCGCGGATCCCGGCACGGACGGAGGGAGGGACGGAAGCGGCGGCGTCATCGAGGACCAGGAGCAGAAAGCACCCGCGCCTCGGAGGACGGTGAAGGCGAAAGCGGCCGACAGCGCAGCGGCCTCTCCCGGAGAGCGGCTACTGCGCCGTATCGGAAGGCACCACCCAGAGATCGCAGCGGGTCTGGCCATGGGGGCCACGTTGGCCGACCAGGCGCGCGTGGTGACCGGTTTGCTGGCCTCGGGGGTCTCGAGTGAGGAGATCCGCGCCGTGCTCATCGACCGGCCCTACCCGGAGCCGTCCGAGCGCACCCACTCGATGGCCGCGCTGATCGCCGCACGGTTGTCCGCCATCACTCCTCCCCCTCCCCTTCTCAGCGGACAGCTTCCCGCCCAAGCTTTTGCGCCTGCCGCGGACGCCTGGGTAACGGTCAGCCGCGTACTCGAGGCACCGACACCACCCGCGCCGCATCGGTCGTGCGAGGGGGAGATCGGCACCGCGTTCTGTGACCGGCTCGCGCTGCCCGGTTCCCATCTCTGCGCCCGCTGCACCCAGCAGACCGAAGCATCTGCTGAACCCACCGGCCACCCGGACGGCCCGGAAGACTGGCAGCAGGCCGTAGCGGCGGCTGTGTCCGCTGTACAGACCGTCGACGCACCGTGACCTGTCGCAGAAGGGACAGACAATGACGAATTTCCAGGCCATTGACGCCCTGCTCGCGGCCACGGCGCCCAACCTGGCTCCACTGCCGCCTGCCCAGGAGCGGCGCCGGCTGCGCGAGGAGCTGCACCTCTCGCGCGCCCAGCTCGCATCGGCCCTAGGAGTCAGCCCGTCCACGATCGGGGGCTGGGAATCCGGGCGCGACCCGGCAGGCGAGACCCGCGAGAAGTACGCGTACTTCCTCGAAGGAGCCCGCACCAAGCTGGACACGGCCGAAACACAGGCGCCGGCCCCCGCCGACAAACCCGCAGACGCACCGGCGCAAACAGACCAGGCCGTCGACACAGACGACGTCGGCGAACTGACCGCGCCGCAGCCGTGCGTGCTGTGCGGGCAGCCGGCCCGCCACCAGGTCGAAGGATTCCCCCAGCACCTGGACCCCGCCGAGTGCGGCACAGACGAGCCACCCCAGACCGCCACGCCCGCACAGCCGGAGACACCCGCCCCGCAGCACAAGACTCGGCAGCCGGCGGCCGACGCGCGTACCAACAGGGCGGCGCGCGGCGGCGTCAAGGTCGTGGCGGCCGGCCGCCGGGTACAGGCGGCCTCCGACACCGGAGCGGACCCGATCGGCTCCGCCGTGGCGGCCGTCCTCGCGGAGCACGCCGGTGACGTGGAGGCGGCGACGGCCGCGCTGGTGAAGCGGGCGATCCCCGACGCGATGGCCCTGCTCGACCACACGCGTAAGGGCGGCCGCTACGACGTCGTCGCCCATCCGTGGCTACCGGACATCCTGCGCAAGCAGACCGCCCGCGGCGCCGACCAGATCTGGGAAGCCCGCCCCAAATGGACGCGGGGCGAACTCCCGGCCGGCCGCCACGAGGTGACCGCCCTCGACATCAACGGCGCCTACTTGTCCGCCCTCAAGACGCACCTGCCGCTGGGACAGCTCGAACACTCCACCGGCAACGCGCACGACAAGAAGCGCTCCGGCTTGCACCTGATCGCCCCGCCCGTGTGGGAGCACAACGCGGTCCTGCCCAACCCGGTCGGCCAGCGCGACGAACCCGGCCCGCTGTGGGTCACCGAACCGACGCTGCGGCTGCTGCTGCGCCTGGCCGGCCCGAAGTACGGGCTGTGCGACCCGCCCGAGATCCACGAATCGTGGACGTCCGGCTCCACCGAGGGCCTGCTGGAGAAGTTCCGGACCACGCTCCGCGACGCCCGCGACCGCGCGATCAGCCAGGGCGACGAGGTGACGCTGGAGTACGTGAAGGCCATGTACTCCAAGTTCGTGTCCACGCTGGGGGAGTCGAACTACAACAGGGCCCTGTACCGCACCGACTGGATGCACCTCATCCGCTCCCAGGCGTTCGCGAACCTGTGGACCAAAGCGTTCAAGGCCTACGACGAAGGCCTCATGGTCGTCCGCGCCATGGGCACCGACGAACTCCACGTCGTGGGTGACTGGCGGGCGGTCTTCCCCGAGGGCCGCGGCGTCACCGAGGTGAAGGTCAAGGACGTCTACACCATCGGCAGTGATCCACAGCAGCCCGAGAACACCCCTGACGGCACCTCCTAGCGCCGATCACCCGTTCCGGCGTCAATGCCCCCGCCGGGACGGCTGATCGGCCCGCACAAGCCCGTACAGTGATCGCAGACTTGAGGGACCGGAGACCATGCCAGAGCGCAACATCGAGTTCGGGAAGTACGGGGCCCGCGGCATCAAAGGCCACGAGGCCGTCGCCCGCCAGCTGGACAACCTCGCCGGCTACATCGCCACCCCCATCACCGCCCGCCGCGGCCTCACCGCCCGCCTCAACTACCTGACCCGCACCACCCACGCCCGCACCGCCGCCGCGGCCGCCGGCTTCACCCCCAGCAAGGCGCAGCTCAAAGGCTGGCGCGACGGCACCATCACCCCGCGCCGCGCCACGCTGGAGAAGATCGAGCAGGCCTACCGCACGGTGCGGCGCGAGAACGTCGCCCGCTACCTGCTCGCCCGCCTCAACCGGGAAGGCCGCGGAACCCGGGTCGAGATTCACCCGCTCAACCAGTCCCAAGTAGACCGGCCCCACCAACGGGCGGTGGAATTCCGGCACATGAACGTCCGCCGCTGGGACCGGATCGTCGCCGCCTGGGCCACCGGCGACGACCAAGAACTCGATGAAGCGTGGGTCGACCAGGTCATCGACCTCGGCTCGCAATGGGGCCAGTACGAGTACGTCACGAACGTCGGCTTCGCCGCGTAAATGCGTTCCAAAAGAGATCAGAGGAAGGATAAGAACGGTGAAGGACCCATACGAAGTGGCCGGTCACAATCTTCGCGCGTTCGTGGCGGACTGGCTTGAGGGACTGGAGGACCCGTCAAACGTTCTTCTGGTGGAAGCCGCTCGAGAGTCAGACCCGATAGAAGCCTGCTCGTATGGTGCCGCTTACGTCATGTCGAATATTGCACCAAAGGTATGGGGAGAAAATGGCTCCGAAAAGGAACTCCTGCTATTTGCTGCCATCTCCGTATACCAAGACAGCAAGCCTTCCGGTTGGACAAACTGCGCGACTTTCGTCGAAGCCGCTTTCGGATATCTGCACACCATTAGCGAAGCCGAAGCCGCGCAGCAATTGCGGCAATGGGTAGAGCGTCGTGGAAGCGAGGAACACAGGCAGGGCCGACGGGAGATGTATGAGGCTCTAGGCCGCCCCCTTGACGCCGACCCGGCCCGTACGGCCGCGCAGGACCGAGAACTTGCCCAGGCAGATCACCGCGCTCTACGCGCCGCGGCAGTCCTTGACCCTGCAGGCAACGTAGCCCCATGGAACCGCTAAGAGGTCACGCAGATTGGTGGCGGTGCAGTTTGGCGGGTTCAGTTCTCCCAGCGCAGATACCAAGTCGGCTTGGTCACTGTGCGTGCTGAGAATCCGTCGCGGGTGGCTTCCGCCTCGGTCGTACTGACGTAACGCAGCCAGTCGAGTTGCCAGCCGAGTTCTTCCTGTACTGCCCTGTCCTGATCGTCGTTGCATGCGTGAGCTGCGCGGGCGATGCCGCCCGTCGCGAAGTTCGCGGCCGCTTCAGCGTCTTTGGGGTCGCCGAAGAAGGCGGCCTTGAGCGCGTGGCCGACGGCGGTGATCACCTCAAAGGGAATGTCGATGCTCTCATCTAGATCGTCGCAGTAGCTGGCTGCTTCTTGATCGAGGGCTTCTGCCAGACGAGCGGCGGTCTCGCCAGGTATGGTCTCGCCGGATGCCCGGCCCCATGCAGCTGTGATCGCTTCCCAAACGTTGCTGCGGTACGGCCGTGCGCAGTCCATGTACAGGTCGAAGACCCGCTCGGCTACCCCTGCGACGAAGGCCGCACGCTGTTCGGGGGACATCCCGAGGATGACGGCGAATTCCGACTCTGGCAGCATGCCGACTTCTTTCTACGGCGGTTGGCCGTCTTCTTCGGGTCACCCATCCTGTGCTGGCGGCTTCGGCCTCATGGTAGGCGCGCAGGGCGGGTACTCAAGGGCGACGGTGGGGGCGTTCGTCCCAGCGATGGGTGGCCCAGGCTCGACGGATCAGGCTACGGATGGTGATGATCGTGTCCGCGAGATCGAAGAAGGCGTTGACGACGGTAGCGCGGCGTTCGTAGCAGCGGGAAAGGCGGTAGAAGGCGTTCTGCCAGGCGTGCGTACGCTCGACATGCCACCGCCGGCTCGCCTGGATCGGCGCCTTCTCACCCTTGTGCGCGATGCGTCCGCGCAGGTCGCGGGCCGCCAGTTCAGCGCGGGTCTTGTCCGAGTCGTAGCCGGCGTCCAGGTGCACCATGATGTCGTTGGGCAGCGGCCCGAGGTCGTCCAGCAGGTCCAGGGTCGGCGAGAGCAGCGGCGAGTCGTGGCGGTTCGCTCCGGCCAGGACCCGGCCGAGCGGGATCCCGTAACCATCCGTCATGCCCGAGCGTTTCAAGCCCTGTTTGCCGCGATCGACCGGTGAGCGCCCGGCGACCTCGCCGCCGCCGGGGGCCTTGGTGATGGAGCCGTCGACGGCGATCTGGTCGAGCACGAGCCCGACGATCCGGTCGTAGGACTCCAGCGTGATCTGCTTGAGTCGGCCAAAGACGCCGAGCCGGATCCATTCGTCGCGGCGGTTGCGGATGGTGGTCGCCGAGCAGGTCGTGTCGGAGATCGCCTGGTAGGAGCAGCCGAACCGCAGGAGTTGCAGCAACTTGTCGAACACGATCCGGTCGCTGATACGGCGCCGGTGGCACCCCAGCGGGTGGGACGGATCGACCGTAGGGCGCTCGGGCAGCAGCGCCGCGAATTGTTCCCAGAGCGGGTCAGTCAGCCATGATGGAAGCACGGGCACAGGTCCCAGACCTCCGGTAGTGACCTGTGGATAACCTCGCTGACCTGCGTGCTTTCTGCGGTGCTGATTGTGTGAAAGTTGTTGAGATGGCTGGCGAATGGATAGGGTCTCCTGGTGACCGAGACCATCGTGCTGGAGCTTCCGGGGATGCCGGAACCCTCTGTGCTGCGCCGGGTTGAGGTCGATGGGAAGTGCCTGGTCAGCCGCGGTGTGTCGGTGTTGTTCGTGTATGACGCGGCGGATCGCGGGATGCGTAATCTCGCGGTGGTGGCCGTCACTGATGCGGGCGTCGCGGTTCAGGAAGCGGCCACCGCCTTCGGGTTGACCCCGCAGTACGTGTCGATGCTTCGCGGGCGGGCCCGCCGGGATGGCTCGGCCGGCCTGGTCAAGCCGATGGGGCGGCGCCCGAAGCTGTCTCCGCGTCAAGTGGAGCAGGCCCGGCGGTGGGCCGGTCAGGGATGGTCTCAGGAACAGATCGCGGCGCGGTTGGGCATCCACCGCTCCCAGATCAGCCTGCTGCTCGCCAGGCATGGCGCGATAGCGCCACAACCTGAACTCCAGCTGCCTGCCGAGGGAGCGGAGCAGCCCGGGCCGGCCGGGGACGCTGCTCCAGAGCTGGAGGGTGTGCGGGCTGGGCAGGTCCGCTCGCGGTATGCAGGGGCGATGCTGGGGCATGCGTTCCTGGCCCGCTCCGGAGTGCCGGATACCTTCGCCTCGTTGCGGACGACCTCGTCGCGCGAGGCTGATGACGCCGCGTTGTTGTGCGCGGTGACGTTGGCGTTCGGGCTGGGGATCTCCTCGCTCGAAGGGGCGAAACTGCTGGACCGGCGGGAGGCCGGCGCGCTGGCGGGCCTGGCCCGCCTCCCGGAGTTGCGCACGCTGCGCCCGCAGCTGGCGGCGATCGCCGATGCGTGCGATCCCCTGGCGGTGCAGCGGCAGCTGGCCGCGGCGATGCTGGCCGTGGACGCGCCCGCGCTGGGCGTGTACTACGTGGACGATCACTTCGTGCCCTATGCCGGGGCCCGCCCGGTGGGCCGGGGCTGGAACAACAAACGCAAGCAGGCCCAGAAGGGCCACGGTGACACGCTCGTCACCGACTACCGGGGCCGCGCGGTGGCGTTCCTCACCGGCGAGCCCTCGGGGCTGACCCGGACCCTGCCCGAGGCACTGGAACAACTGCGGGCCATCACCGGCCCCGCGGCGAAACTGATGCTCGGCTTCGACCGCGGCGGCGCCTACGCGAGCGTGTTCAACGTCTGCCGGTCCTTCGAGACCGACTGGATCACCTACCGGCGCGGCAAACTGAAGATCTCCCTCATCAAGCCCACCGCCCACCCCTACCCTTCCCCCGGAGCCGGAGCCGGAGCCGGAGCCGGAGCCGGAGCCGGAGCCGGAGCCGGAGCCGGAGCCGGAGCCGGAGCCGGAGCCGGAGCCGGAGCCGGAGCCGGAGCCGGAGCCGGAGCCGGAGCCGAAGCCGGAGCCGAAGCCGGATCGGGCGAGGTGGTGTATCTGGCGGATGAGCTGGTGGAGTTCGACGGCTACGGAGTGTGCCGGCAGCTTTCCCTGTTCGAGGACGGGGTGCTGCGACTGCAGGTGCTGACCAGTGACATGACCGCGGGCGCCGCGTCGCTGCTTGCCTGGCTGCGCTCGCGCTGGCGGATCGAGAACGCCATCAAGGACCTGGCCCGCCTGCACGGCATCGACTGGCTGTGCGACTACCGCATGACCGAAACCGATGACACCACACCGGTCGACAACCCCGCCCGCGCCGCCGCCCTGCAGACCGTCCGCGACCGGGAAAAGGACCTCGCCGCCGCCGAACGCCGCCTGGCCCGCCTCATCGAGTCCCCGCTCCGCCCCGTCGCGAAGATCAACCAGCAGATCCCCGCCGCCCGCACCGACGTGGACGAGGCCAAAAAGGCCCTGACCACCGCCAAGACCGAGCTGAAGCAGATCTCGGTCAAGATCCCCGCCAACCAGCTCCACCCCGGCCGGCAGCGTGCCCTGCCCGCGACCGGGCGGCGCACCCTCCAGATGGTGCTGCGGATGCTGGCCTACAACACCGAACTCTGGCTCGCCGACCGCCTCAACAACTACCTGCGCGACAACAACGAGTACCGGACCCTGACCCGCAGCCTCTTCCACCTCCACGGCACCCTCGACTACCAGCCGAAGAAGATCACCGTCACCCTCGACCCACCCGGCAGCCCCCGCCTGACCCACGCCCTGACCCTGCTGATCGACGAAATCAACCAGACCCCACCCCACCTCCCCGGCGACCCCCGCCCGATCACCTACCACCTCACCCCGACTCAACAGTGATCAAGAACCCGATTCCGGAGGTCTGGGTCCCCCCAGTAATCACAGAGCGTCGCAACTCCATGATCACCGGGACCTGTGCCCACCTTGTCGCTGGGGGCTCCCCACGACGTCTATCTGCGCGAGCTCTAAATCCAACAATGCGCGAGCATCCCGGACCGGCGCAGACAACGACACATCGCCAGCGGCACACTGAGAGAACCGCTCGAACTGGAGGAGGTGGAGTCGATGAGCGTTGCTACTGATCACACAGGCCCGTGGACCGTCGATGACGTCCTGGCGCTACCGGAAGATCGTACGACCCGCTATGAGCTGCTGGGAGAGTCCCTGGTGATGTCGCCCGCTCCCGGAGTCCGTCACCAGCGGGCGTCATTCCGGCTCCACGTCATCCTGGATGCCGCGGCCCGCGCGGCCGGCGCCCCGGTGGAAGTCCTGGAAGCCATCAACGTCGTCCTGCCGTCCGGCCTGGTCGTGCCCGACCTGGTGGTCACCGACGCGGGCGCCACCGCCGAGGACACCGTGAGCGTGGACGCCGACGCCGTCCAGCTCATAGTCGAACTCGTCTCCCCGGGCAACAAGACGATGGACCGCAAGTTCAAGCCCCTGCTCTACGCCGAGGCCGCGATCCCGCACTTCTGGCGCCTGGAGTTCGAGCCCGCTCCGCGCCTGATCGTCAGCGAGCTCCACGGCGGCCGGTACGTCGAAACGGTCACCGCCCTCGCCGGCACCACCACCCGCATCGACGCGCCGTTCCCGGTGGACATCGACCCGGCGGGCCTGGCCCGCCAGTAGCGAACAGGCCCGCCAATCCCCCTACCAGCATCCCTACCGCACCCCCTACCGGCACCCTCGCGGGCGTGCTCACGAGGTACGCAGGTCAGACCCCTTGACCAGGCCCCCCGACAACCCTTTTCCCTCTCCCTCCGTTCCTGCCTGCGCCCTTGTGATGGTTGGTGGTGGGTGGGGCGCAGACACAGAAGCACGGCGGGGCTCGGGAAAAGGGCCGGGCCCGGCCCTTTTGGCATCGCGCGTCGGGCGGCGGCCCTCCGCGCGCCGCCCGGAGGCCGGCACCCCGCCCAGGGTGCGGAGCAGTGAGGCGACAACCGTCAGGGCGACGCGTCCCCGGTCGACGTCTGCTCGCTCACGTACGCCGCGAGAGCCTCGGCGAGGTCTTGGGAGGAGATACGCCCGAGACCGGCGGCCTGCCGAATGCTCACGATGAGTGATGGATGAGCGGTGGGTGGCGTTCGACGTGTCGAGGAAGGTCTGGGCTCGCATCGCGCTTGCGATGCCCCCGTGCGCGTCGATGCGCCGGCATCTTTGAAGATGCCGGCGCATCGGGGATGAGGCGGGGCCTGGGGGCGGCAGGCTCTGGTCCGCCGGGCGGTGTGGTTGTCAGGTACCGGCCCGTTTTCTCATCTGGTGGGCCCGGCGGGGCGGGGAAAGCTCCCCAGCTCCCATCCCGCGTCCCGTCGGCCGTTTCTGTCGCGTCGCTCGCTGTGTGGCTGGAGATCCGCGAAGTGATGCCTGTGATCAGTAGCGGGTGTTGGCCACCCAGAAGTCAATGTTCACCGCGTCCTTGCTGCCCTCGTTCGACGGGTTGGTCTTGAACTTCAGATGGGTGTTTCCGGGGCGGACGTAGAAGGTCTTCGAGGCCAGACTGTCCACGTCAGGGTTGTAGCAGTAGTTGCCTTCGTGCAGTTCGAAGTAGACGGTCACCCTGACGTCACCGGCAGTGCCGGGAACCTGCTCGATCTCTGTGTTGACGACGCCGTCGACCTCGTTGCCAGCACAGACCGACCTGATGCCCTCGTTATCGTAGACGCTCGTCTGGCCAGGGCCGATGAGGAAGGTCTTCTGCGCGGCCCAGCCGGAGGCGTACTCGAAGCTCGATCCGAAGATGGTGCTGTCGTCGTCGACCGCAGAGAACCAGACGTTGTTCAGCGTCACCCGGTTGCTCTGCAGGGTCGCCGCGGAGGCGGACGAGGCGGGCAGCGCGACGAGCGTGGCCGCTGCGGCACCGGTGCCTACCAGGGCGAGTGCCTTGCGAAGAAATGACATGCTGGTCCTCTTTTTCCGGGACCCCATGAGCTGGGGAGTGGGTCCACCAGCCGTGCTGGCTGGTTACATCAATGAGGACGCGCCCCGGTACTACAGCCGGTGTTGTTACGGTGGGTGGTCTCGTTGGCGGTAGTGGCTGATGCGGGCTTGTGTCTGGTGGCGGCGTCGCCAGCGGTTCCAGTGCAGGGCGAGCCAGGTCCTGGCGGCGCGGGCGGGGGCCAGGACGATCCGGTCGTACATGCGGCGGATCTCGTTCAGGGACAGCGGAACGGCGGCCTCCTCGTGCTCGTCGGCTGGATCGGTGCGCTCAGGGGGTGGTTCGGTGGGGGCGTATGCGTCGGCTCCGCACGTCGGCGAGGAAGGCCAGGGCGAGCATGCACACGGTGGTCTGCCGGTACCAGGAGATCCACTTGCGCACTTCGTGCTGGTCGAAGCCGGCCTCGTTCTTCGCGGCCTGGAAGGTCTCCTCGACCATCCATCGCTGACCAGCGGCGATCACCAGCTCGGCCGGAGTGGTGCCGGGGGCGTGGTGACACAGGAAGTAGGCCGCCTCGCAGACGAGTTCACCGTTGTTGTTCTTTTTGTTCGGCACGGTGGAGCGGCGGATCAGCAGGGTCCGTGCCAGGCCGTGTGGGGTGTCGGCCAGGTGGACGGCTGCGAAGTCGTAGGCGCGCGGGCCTTTGGCGCCGTCCGCGCACGAGCGGCGCTCCAGCACCGTTTCGGGCACCCTCGCCCACAGCTGCCGGGCTTCTTGGGCACGGCCGTCGGCGAGCGGCAGGACCTCGTTCTTCGGGATCGCCATCACGTAGCGGACCTGGTGGTCTTCCAGCCAGGCACGCAGGGACCGCGATCCGCCGTAGAGCTCGTCGGCCAGGAAGTAGGTGAAGGGCACCCCCGCGGCGAGGGCGCGCTCGACCATGCGCCGGGCCAGCTCCGGCTTGGTGACCACGGTGCGGGCCCGTTCCTCGGGCACCCCGGCCTCCTCGCAGCGCCGGCGGTGTTCCTCGCCATGGCCCGCCCAGTGCTGCCCGGCATACAATTCCCGGTCGATGATCGCCCGCCCGCGCGAGGATCCGTAGGAGAGGTGCACGCTGACCTGGGCGTTCTCGACCTGTCCAGTGACACCCGTGTACTGGCGGGCCACGCCGGCACTCTTGGTGCCCTTCTTGATGTCACCGGTCTCGTCCGCGATCAGCACGGCATCCTGGTCCCGCAGCGAGTCCACCACGAACTCCCGCACCCGGTCCCGCAGTTCATCCGCGTCCCAGGACGCACGGGCCAGGAAGTCCTGCAGCCGGTCCGGCGAGGCATGCCCGGCCGCCTCCGCAACCTGCCACATGTTCTTGCGCGGCACATCCGACAACAGCCCACGCACCACCGCCCGCAGATTCTCCCGCGAAGCCGGCCGACAGAACACATCGTCCACCGACGCACACAACGCCTCCAGATCCGCGTCCCAGCACCGGACCTCGTCCGCGGTCAACTCATCACGCCGGACCAGACCCGGCGGCAGCATCAGCCCCATACACCACCAACGAGACCGATCACCATCACGTCACGTGAACGACCGGCTGTAGTACCGGACGGCCACGCGTCCAAGTAATCGCTGCTCAACCCGGATGGGCATCGGGTGGGCTCTTGGCAGGCAAGATCACGATCTTGATGGAAGTACTTCGCTCCAGTCGGCATGGATTGCCGAACGCCCACCGTTGGGAGGCTCAGCGCTGTGGTTCGGGTTTGTGCAGGTCGAGTCGGGGGTCGAAGGGTCCGGGCGGGATGTGGAGATTGTCGGTGGAAATCGTCGACTTCGCCATAAAAAATGTCGAAACGCGGCATTCCGCCTACCTGTGGCCGCTATGGGGAGCCGCGTACCTGGAGCCTTTTTCACTTGTACGGCCTGCGGGTGAGCGTCGGTGAAGTGTTGACGGTGGCGTGCCGAACGGGGCATCCCGTTGGTTTGGAGAGTCGCCAGACATAACCTTCACCTGCGGAGATGCCCCGTGTTCTCCTATCCTGCCGGATGCGATGTCGATCCGGAGCTCCTGGAGCTGGTCACGATGGTGATCGCGTCCTGTGAAGCCGGCCGGCGCTGCAGACTGCGTCCGTACGACCGGGCCCGGTGCACCCTGGTCTACCTGCGCAAGCACGACACCCTCGAACAGATCGCCGCAGGCTTCGGCATCAGCACGGCCACCGCCTGGCGCTACGTGAACCACACGATCGGGCAACTTGCGGAGCACGCGCCGTCGTTGACCGAGGCGCTCACCAGTCATCACACGGACGGCTACGTGCTGCTGGATGGCACCGTCGCGGAGACCGACCGGGTCCAGGCGCCGGGGCACTTCTCCGGCAAGGTCCGCCGCGAGGGCGTGAATCTGCAGGTCATTGCGGCAGAAGAGGGCAAACTGCTGTGGATGTCACCCGCCCTTCCGGGCGGCACCCACGATGTGACGGCCGCCCGCGAGCACGCCATCGTCGACACCTGCGCGCGACTGGACCTCGAGATCCTCGCGGACAAAGGGTACGTCGGGACCGGCGGCACTGTGATCACCCCGATCAAACGACGGCCCGGAACCGAACTGCCCGACAAGCACAAGACGTCGAACAAGGTCCACGCCGCACTGCGTGCTCCCGTCGAGCGAACCATCTCCCGGATCAAGCAGTGGCGGATCTTCCGGCATGCCCGCGTCAGTCCGAACAGACTCACGTCAGTAGCTGCCGCGATCCTCACCCTCATGATCTACACGTGAAAAAGGCTCCTGGTTGAGGGCGGGTGCAGCGACGACGGCTTCATAGACTTTCGCGACGGGCTCATCCTCCTCGGACGTGACACATTCAGACACGGGAATATCGGCCGGGGAAGCCGCATGGCGGGTCAGCCGAACAGGTCCCGCACCCGGATCGTGTGGATCCTTCGCCAGGTCAACCGGCGCGGAGGCAGCCGGTCACCCGAGGCTGCCGGCAGTCCGTCTGTGGGCGGCGGCGTCCAGCTCGCCCGCGCCGCAGCCCAGAAATCCCGCCACGCGTCCGACTCGGTTGGCCCGCGCCCGACCACATCCGACCCGGGGCACGAGATCACATATCCGTCCGGTGTCAGCTCCACCGACATCAGCCGCCGCGGCATGCCGCACCACCCTGTCAGTCCCCGCGCGGGGAGACCCGGTGGGCCTCACCGGTCTCGACACAGCAGCCCGGGCCGGGGAAGATCTCTGTCTGGCGGCCGTCTTCATACTGCACCCGGTACGGCGGCTGCCCGTCTGAGCCCAGCACGACGGTCACCACCGCCCGCTGCTCGGCCATCCCGACCCTGCGGCCGGCGAACCGCAGCACCTCACCCACCTGAGCCCGCATCACAGGCCCCCTTGTCTGTTGCCCGGCCGGGGCCGGAAAACCAGTCCAGCATGGGCAGTGTCCCGCCCCCGCGACCATGTCGCACCCCCAGACGCGCGAAGCCCCCGAGCCCGACCAGAGCGCGGAGCGCCGCACAGTTCGGCAACAGGCCTGGTCCAGGGGCGTGGACCGGCACCCGTCGACCCGGTTATGCCAGCCCGGGGCTGTGGCCCGGCGCCGTCAGACACGAAGACGGCCTCGGGGTCTTTGTCCCGGGGCCGCCGCGTCACCCGGCCGGTGCGCCGGGTGATAGCGCGGCCCGACCCGCCACCGGGCAGAGACAGATCGAGACCGCCAACACGTTGCACGCGTCGTGTCGCCTGCTCAACGCGCCCGGCCTCGTCAAGGACACGCGGGGTGTCAACACGACTCGTGCGGTCACATCACCCACGTCCGACACGACCGCACCAGCCCCAACGAGGCAACCCGATGACTTCCCGGCCCGACACCGAGCGGCTGCGTGAGGTGTTCGCCGACGCCGCCTACGACATCACACCGTCTCCCGTCCCGCTGGCCGCCATCGAGAAGGCCAGCCACGCACGACGCCGCCGTCGGGCCGCAGGACTGGCGGTCGGCTGTGGCCTGCTGCTGGCGCCCCTGGCGATCACCGCCCCTCACATCGCCGCGCCGGTACAGACCCACACCGCAGCGCGTCCGGCAACCACGATCCCGTCGGCTTCGGCGGTGCGGGTGGTGGCGCCGGGTGAGCGGGTGCAGGCCGCCCCGGGGGTGAAGCTGTGGCTGACCAAGGACGGCAAGCACTGGTCCACCCCGGATATGCCGGAGGGCCAGTTCCGTAGCGCGGTCGACGGCAACATGGGTGGCCAGGGTGCCAGCATGCAGCAGGAACCCGTGGGCAAGAACTACTTCCTGTCCGGGCTCTACCTGGGCAAGGGCGACGCGGCCCGGGTCAAGGTCGTCACCCAGGACGGCACCATCGCCGGCACCGTGGTGAAGCTCGCCGGCAAGCCCGGCTGGGGCGCCTGGTACGCCACCAGCAAGCTCCCTAAGCTTCCGCATCTGAGCGTGTCAGACAAGAAGCAGGTACACAGCTTCGTCCGCAGCGTCACCGTCTACGACACCGCGGGTCACATCGTCGCCCAGACCATCCTTCCCAAGTACATGTGACGTTCCCCTGTTCTTGAACGGCGGGTTTCTACGCTGCGTGAGTAGGCGGTATCCCCCCGCCCGTAACCACGGCGTACTACCGAAAAGTGAGCTCTGCGGGGATAAGGTGCCTCCACCCCCTTGGGTCACCGAGCCGCGCACGACTCGGCGGCCCGAGGGACCTCAAGCAGCGGAACAAGAGGAGAAGCTGGTGCGGGCGGCGGGAGTGCAGGTGGCAGGCGGTGTGCGGGTACGGCTGATGGAACCGGCTGATCAGCCTTTGGTGCTCGCGCTGATCGCAGGCGACCGGCTGCCCGGCCGCCCCGCGCCCGACCCGCGCCTGGTCACCGGGCCGGGACGGGACGGCCTGGCAGAAACGGTCACCTTGGTCCTGACCGGAGCCGACGGCGCGATCGGCGGCGTGGTGCACAGCACGGTGCGCACGTACGACGGTGCCGGACTGATCGGCTGGCTGCACGCGCGCGAGGACTTCGACACGCTGGCCGCATTGATCGCCGCGGCGCGGGCCCGCCTCGGCCCGGTGCGCACCCTGTACGCCGGCACCGGCCCCACCCAACCGCCCGATACGGTCGCCTTCGCCCTGCCGGGCATCGCCGAGCGCCGCCGCCCGGCCACCACCCGCGCCCTGCGCGCGGCCGGGTTCACCCCCGCCAGCAGCCACCTCTACTTCCACCACCCGCTGGCCCCCGCCCCGCCCCGGCCGGTCTTCCCCCTCGCCGAGCTGCGCCCGCTGACCAATCCGTCCGGCGTGCAGCTGACGCTGACCGAGACCGACGGCAGCGCGCTGGCCACCGCCATCCTGCACACCAGCAACGACCACTGGCTGCTGTGGCACCTGGCCGTCCGCGCCGACCGCCGCCGCCGGGGCATCGGCTCCCACCTGCTGGCCCTGTGCCTGCACACCGCCCACACCCGCGGCGCCACCAGCCTCATCGCCCACACCGACGAAGACGACCAGGCCGCCGCCCACCTCCTGACCCGCGGCGGCTTCACCGCCCTCGACACCCTGACCATCCACCACCGCCGCCCCTAGCCAGCGCGGCTCCCGGTCCGGGCCAGAGCGGGCCGGTCGCCTGGCCGAGCGACACAGACACGGGACACCGGCAGTGCGCCAGCACCGTGGCTCCACGCTGCACTACGGTGCCAGCATCCCCTCCCCTCCCCGCCAAAGCTCCACCCTGTGCGCCGGGCTGCGCTTTCGGCGGGGCCTCGCCGTCGTTCCCGGCCGCGGTCAGCACGCGGGCGAGCCCGGCTCCGTAGGCGCCGGTGCCCTCAACTCCCACCGCGACGAGCTCACCACATGAGAGCGCATCCAGTCCAGAAGGTCTCGGTAACCGCGGATGGAGGCGGGGAACTCCCGGTCGGCCAGGTGCCGGCCGATGGAGTCGATCACCGCCCCGTGGTGCGTCAGACCATGGGTCGACTCCGCCGGTGATCTCCGGGCCGTCGTGCGTCATGCTGGTCATGTCCGTCCTTGTGAGTCCGTTCCGAGGGCGGCACGCGCCGGCCGGGCGGGTGGACAAGACAGTGACGGGGCTTCTCGACCAAGCTATGAAGTCACAAGCGCCCGTCCGCCGCGTGCATGGAGGCCCCGCCGACGCGCCGACAATCCCAAACAGGACAGTCCAAGACGTCAGTCAGGTGGCGAGTCAGACGCATCAGCAGAACCACCACTCACATCCTCACTGTCAGGTGGGGTTCAGCGGGGTGATGCCGGTGCCCGCATACAGCTCGGGGTCCAGTGACAGGACCGTGATCGGATCCCCCGCCTTCACTGCCTGCCAGGCGATGGCAGCCGCGTGAGCCACCGGCCAATCCGTATCTCTCCAGTCCATCGCATCCACCGCATGAGCGGCGGTGAACGGGACGCTCTCCGCGAACCGCAGCGATGCCGCGTGCCTGCCCGCGCCGGCGTCCTGCCGCTCAGCAGCAACGATGGAAAGCGACGGGATGAGAACGCGGCCGGCGCCGCGCGAGGCTTCGACGTAGAGGCCGGTGAAGAAGGGATCGCGCGATACAGAGCGGTCAGAACGGTATGGTCCAGGACGGCCGTCAGGTTCACGCGGCGGCGCCGCTCTGATGGGAGCGGATCTTCGCCCAGGCGTCCTGGCCGACCTGCTGGACCTGCTTGCTGTACTCGATGCCAAGCTCACGGGCCGCCTCGACGGCGCGCTACTCACGCTCAGATTACATACCCCGATTCTACCGCCGGTAGAACTCCGGAAGAAGCGTTCGAACGCCTCCGAGCCCTGCTTGCTGCCAGGGCCTGTGCGGGCGTCGGTGTAGGGGCGTTCGGTCCTCCTGAGACGCACTGAAGGAGAGCTGCAGCGCCACACGGCGCGCGTCGTCGCCTCGCCTTTTCCCTTCCGGGGTACAGCGTGGCACTGGCCCCGCTAGGTTCATGATCAGTCCGCGCCGACACGGGTGCGCGGGCCAGGACCGGTTTCCCGCGCTCTGGGTACAGCCGGACCGCATCCGGGCCTCGGCATCCGAAAGGATGCCGAGGCCCGCACGCCCTCCCCGCCGGTGACGCCTACCGGATCCGGCGAAACGATGTGACCTACTTGTCGGAGTTCCGGCGTCAGGGAAGTGAGGAGGCGGCGTTGCACTCGCGGCAGGTGACGGCGCGCGGCTGCTTGAGGGCGTCGAGGGTCTGGTCGAGGTCGAGGGGTATCCCGCCGGGCTGGCATCCGATGACGTGGATCAGGGTCGCCCCGGGGTGGCCGGGCCGGTGGGGCAGCTGCTGCACCGTCCACGCCTGCCGGCCGGCAGCGAAGGCAGCGGGCGTGCCGGCCGGTCGGGTCGGCACCCTGCTGTAGTCGCCGCTTTCCAGGGGACGCACATGGTCGGCTCCCAGCCACACGCGGTGCTCGACCGGCTCCGGACGGCCTCCGTTCCCTGTCCCCCAGACGGTGATCCCGACCCGGTACTCCCAGCCTGCAGAGGTCTGACGACGTTCATACAGGGAGGCCCGCAG
The DNA here is from genome assembly GCF_041435115.1 of Streptomyces sp. NBC_00289. Lineage (NCBI taxonomy): Bacteria > Bacillati > Actinomycetota > Actinomycetes > Kitasatosporales > Streptomycetaceae > Streptomyces > Streptomyces sp. NBC_00289. Next base: position 88,641 of record NZ_CP108048.1, read on the forward strand.
TTCCTGACCGTCGGGCATGACCGCGATCACCCGCGCACCGGCTCCCGTCATCCGCGCTCCCTCTCTCATCACATGGTTCTCGAAGATGCGGCCCTGCGGTGCTGCTGCATTCTCGCCGGCTGCGACACGGCACGCGATCTCAGGGCTGCGGGGCTGATCAGGACGAACTCGTCTCCCCGGGCAACAAGACGATGGACCGCAAGTTCAAGCCCCTGCTCTACGCCGAGGCCGCGATCCCGCACTTCTGGCGCCTGGAGTTCGAGCCCGCTCCGCGCCTGATCGTCAGCGAGCTCCACGGCGGCCGGTACGTCGAAACGGTCACCGCCCTCGCCGGCACCACCACCCGCATCGACGCGCCGTTCCTGGTGGACATCGACCCGGCGGGCCTGGCCCGCCAGTAGCGAACAGGCCCGCCAATCCCCCTACCAGCATCCCTACCGTACCCCCTACCAGGTCCCCTACCGGCACCCTCGCGGGCGTGCTCACGAGGTACGCAGGTCAGACCCCTTGACCAGGCCCCCCCGACAACCCTTTTCCCTCTCCCTCCGTTCCTGCCTGCGCCCTTGTGATGGTTGGTGGTGGGTGGGGCGCAGACACAGAAGCACGGCGGGGCTCGGGAAAAGGGCCGGGCCCGCCTGGTGGCCATCGCGCGTCGGGCGGCGGCCCTCCGCGCTCGCGCCGCCCGGAGGCCGGCACCCCGCCCAGGGTGCGGAGCAGTGAGGCGACAACCGTCAGGGCGACACGTCCCCGTCGACGTCTGCTCGCTCGCGCACGCCGCGAGAGCCTCGGTGACGGCTCCTGCCAACTGCGCGCCACGCCCCCGTGCTCACGCGCCAGTTCAGCAGCCAGGCCACGCCGGGGCCCTCCCGCCAGGCGAGAGCGCGGTCAGATTTTCGTTCCCCCTGCGGCCCCCTGGGCAGGCGTCGGCCCGTACGGATCGATACCAGGGAGTTGTGCATGGCGGACACCGACGACGGTGGCGTCGAGGAGATCGAGCAGGCCGAGGAGCTCGTGGCCCGTGTCGTGGCGATCGATATCGCCAAGGCGTCAGGCATGGTCTGTGTGCGGGTGCCGCACGAGGACAAGCCCGGCAAGCGCGTGCAGCGGGTCTCCAACACCGTCGCGACCAGAGGCGCGATTCTGGACCTGGCCGACCACCTGATCTGCCAGGGCGTCACCCGGGTGGTGATGGAGGCGACGTCGACCTACTGGAAGCCGTACTTCTTTCTCCTGGAATCGCGTGGCCTGGAGTGCTGGCTGGTCAACGCCCGTGACGTCAAGAACGTCCCGGGCCGGCCCAAAACCGACCGCCTGGACGCGGTCTGGCTGGCCAATCTCACCGAACGCGGCATGCTCCGGCCCTCGTTCGTACCCCCGAAGCCGGTCCGTGAACTGCGCGATCTGACCCGGGCCCGGGCCGTCATGACCCAGGCTCTTGCAAGGTCTGTTTTATCCGACGTTCGCCCTGGTCAGCGGGGGATGTCGGGGAGGTCGAGGGGCTTAGAGCTCGCGCAGATAGACGTCGTGGGGAGCCCCCAGCGACAAGGTGGGCACAGGTCCCGGTGATCATGGAGTTGCGACGCTCTGTGATTACTGGGGGGACCTGTGCCCGTGCTTCCATCATGGCTGACTGACCCGCTCTGGGAACAATTCGCGGCGCTGCTGCCCGAGCGCCCTACGGTCGATCCGTCCCACCCGCTGGGGTGCCACCGGCGCCGTATCAGCGACCGGATCGTGTTCGACAAGTTGCTGCAACTCCTGCGGTTCGGCTGCTCCTACCAGGCGATCTCCGACACGACCTGCTCGGCGACCACCATCCGCAACCGCCGCGACGAATGGATCCGGCTCGGCGTCTTTGGCCGACTCAAGCAGATCACGCTGGAGTCCTACGACCGGATCGTCGGGCTCGTGCTCGACCAGATCGCCGTCGACGGCTCCATCACCAAGGCCCCCGGCGGCGGCGAGGTCGCCGGGCGCTCACCGGTCGATCGCGGCAAACAGGGCTTGAAACGCTCGGGCATGACGGATGGTTACGGGATCCCGCTCGGCCGGGTCCTGGCCGGAGCGAACCGCCACGACTCGCCGCTGCTCTCGCCGACCCTGGACCTGCTGGACGACCTCGGGCCGCTGCCCAACGACATCATGGTGCACCTGGACGCCGGCTACGACTCGGACAAGACCCGCGCTGAACTGGCGGCCCGCGACCTGCGCGGACGCATCGCGCACAAGGGTGAGAAGGCGCCGATCCAGGCGAGCCGGCGGTGGCATGTCGAGCGTACGCACGCCTGGCAGAACGCCTTCTACCGCCTTTCCCGCTGCTACGAACGCCGCGCTACCGTCGTCAACGCCTTCTTCGATCTCGCGGACACGATCATCACCATCCGTAGCCTGATCCGTCGAGCCTGGGCCACCCATCGCTGGGACGAACGCCCCCACCGTCGCCCTTGAGTACCCGCCCTGCGCGCCTACCATGAGGCCGAAGCCGCCAGCACAGGATGGGTGACCCGAAGAAGACGGCCAACCGCCGTAGAAAGAAGTCGGCATGCTGCCAGAGTCGGAATTCGCCGTCATCCTCGGGATGTCCCCCGAACAGCGTGCGGCCTTCGTCGCAGGGGTAGCCGAGCGGGTCTTCGACCTGTACATGGACTGCGCACGGCCGTACCGCAGCAACGTTTGGGAAGCGATCACAGCTGCATGGGGCCGGGCATCCGGCGAGACCATACCTGGCGAGACCGCCGCTCGTCTGGCAGAAGCCCTCGATCAAGAAGCAGCCAGCTACTGCGACGATCTAGATGAGAGCATCGACATTCCCTTTGAGGTGATCACCGCCGTCGGCCACGCGCTCAAGGCCGCCTTCTTCGGCGACCCCAAAGACGCTGAAGCGGCCGCGAACTTCGCGACGGGCGGCATCGCCCGCGCAGCTCACGCATGCAACGACGATCAGGACAGGGCAGTACAGGAAGAACTCGGCTGGCAACTCGACTGGCTGCGTTACGTCAGTACGACCGAGGCGGAAGCCACCCGCGACGGATTCTCAGCACGCACAGTGACCAAGCCGACTTGGTATCTGCGCTGGGAGAACTGAACCCGCCAAACTGCACCGCCACCAATCTGCGTGACCTCTTAGACGAGGTCTTCGTGAAGATCAACGGCGAGCGGCAGTACCTGTGGCGGGCCGTTGACCAGCACGGGAACGTGCTCGACATCCTGGTCCAGTCCCGGCGGAACGCGAAGGCCGCCAAGCGGTTCCTGGCCAAGCTGATGAAGCAGCGGCGCGTGCCCAGGGTGCTGGTCACCGACAAGATGAAGAGCTACCCGGTCGCGCACCGCGAGCTCATGGCCTCGGTGGAGCACCGCTCGCACAAGGGACTGAACAACCGGGCCGAGAACAGCCACCAGCCCACTCGCCAGCGCGAACGCGCGATGAAGTACTTCCGCTCACCGGGCGCCGCCCAACGGTTCCTGTCCGCGTTCAGCGGCATCTCACCCCACTTCCGGCCCCGCCGCCACCTGATGACCGCCGCTCAGCACCGCCTCGAGATGACCGTCCGCTTCACCATCTGGGACCACATCACCGAGAGCATCGGCCTGCCCACCACGGCCTGACCCAACACTCGAAACCGGGCCGCACCACACCCTCACCACACCCCGACACACCGCCAGACGATCACACACCCGTTAACGTGACAACGCCGTCCAGCGCACCGCGTGCCGGTACACGACACGGGCGTGCGCATCAAAGATCTGCCCGAATGCGGCCGGGTCCCCGGCCCGTACCCGGGCGCGTAGTGATATGTCCACGCACAGTCCTGTCCGACCAGCCGCACGCATTGCAGTGATCCCTATCACAAAGGCGGGGACCGGGCGCCCTCAGCGGTCCCAGAGACCCCCTACCAATCTCAACCAGCTTGCGCGAGCGAATTCGGATCACACTTGAGTACGCACTGCTTCCCGGCCGACGCCCTGTCAAAAGCTGATCACGCAGAACGCCAGAGCAGTGTCAGGGACGGAACTCTTTGTGGACGATCACAAAGATCCATCTCACTGTCCGATTCCCGCCGTCAGCGGCAGGTCAGCGGCCTGCTCTGCTCCCAAGCGGACCGAGTTCGAGCCGGTTGCTCATATCCAGCTCGAACCGGCCGTAGATCTCCTTATCTGGACACCTTCGAGTGCAATCATTCAGCAGGGCTGCGCTGTGTGACGGTTTTGGGCGTGCGGTGACGGCCGGTGACCGGTGGTCAGCGGCTGTTGGGTGGGTGGGTGATCAAGCGGGTGCGGTGGCTGCTGGGGGGATGGACAATCCGCCCCTGCCCCGAAACCAACCCGCACCGGCAACAACCCGGACACCACCGGCACTTGACCAGCCCCACCCCTTCAGAGATGACAACGCCGCCGAACATGACCAGATCATCAAACGCGACGTCAAAGATCAGTATCTACAGCTGCCGTATTCCTGCTGCGCGGCACTGCGACACGCAGACGGTGGAGGGTGCTGGGGCTTCAGGCAGACAGCGACTAACTTACGGACATCTCGGACATCAGCCAAAGTAAGGGAACACCTTGCGCCGGTCCCTGATTCATACGGTGGGTGATCATGACTCTGGGATGGAATCGCAAGCGACCTGCGCCACGACCGGCACAGAGTCGAGGACGCCGCGCTGGCTGGACTGGCCTGCTCATGACGCTCCCGGCTGTCGCATTCCTAGGGCTATTCTTCTTCTACCCAGTATTTGAGATCCTGCTGAGAAGCTTTACCGAACCTAGAGTAGGTTTCGGGAACTATTCAAACTTCTTGGGTAACGAAATCTACCGGACGGTGCTGCGCCGCACAGTGACCGTGTCAGCTATTGTTACCCTACTGGTTCTGACAATGGGATACCCTTACGCATATCTCGCGATTGTGGCATCTCCAGGGTGGCGCCTTACCCTCCTAATTATCGTCACACTGCCGCTATGGATCAGTCTACTGGTGAGAAACTACGCTTGGCTCGTACTTCTGCAGGACGGCGGAGTGGTAACCAACGCCTTGACGGCAGTTGGCCTCGGGCATGTTCAGCTAATTGGAAGCAACGTAGGTGTTGCGATCGGCATGACGCAAGTCATGCTGCCTTTTGCTGTGCTCCCGCTGTTCTCTTCAATGCTGCGGATCGATCGCAAGCTTCTACTGGCTGCCGCGAGTCTCGGTGCTACTCCGCGAGTTGCGTTTGCCCGCGTGTATCTACCGTTGACGATTCCTGGGGTGGTAGCTGCTTCGACTCTAGTCTTTGTACTTTGCCTTGGATTTTATATCACTCCGGCCATGCTTGGATCACCGCAGAATTCGTTTCTGTCCCAACTGGTCTTCTTGCAAGTTTCTCAGCTACTGAACTGGGGAATAGGGGGTGCCATGGCAGGTGTCCTAGTCTGCGTAGCTGCTGTCATTCTCGGCAGTTGCACATGGGTCCTCAAGCGTTCGCGCATGGAGAAGGTATGATGCGGATATGTCGGGCATTTTTGGTACTCTGGGGGGTGGCGATTTCCCTGCTTCTGGTGGCACCAGCTTTTGTTGTTATTCCGCTGAGTTTCACCGGAAAAAGGTCACTTCAATTTCCTCCAGAGATCTGGTCACTTCGCTGGTATCGGGAGTTTCTCGATAATCCAGAATGGGGCAGATCACTCGCAACCTCCATCGAGCTTGCGCTCGCCGTTACCGCCATTGCAACAGTTATGGGCGTCTCGCTGGCGTTCGCACTGGACCGTGAGTTCGCCGGGAAGATCCTCCTGTGGGTGATCGTCTTGGCTCCACTGGCGATCCCACTAATTGCCTCGGCGGTCGGGATCTATGCGGTATACATTGAGTGGGGACTTGCCGGAACATTTCTAGGACTGATGCTTGCTCATTCCTGTCTCGCTACCCCGCTGGTCACGGTAACAGTATTCTCCGGCCTCATCGGCCTGGATAGGCAGCTCTTGCTAGCCGCAACAAGTCTTGGGGCAACCCCGTGGCGAGCCTTTAGGAAAGTCACGCTTCCGATCCTCCTGCCATCCGTTGCGGGCGGCGCCGTCCTGGCGTTTGCCACATCATTTGATGAGTTGGTTGTCTCGCTGCTCTTGCAGAATTCTGACGTTCGACCCTTGCCCGTGGTGATGTTCAGCAGCCTAAGCTTTAATATCGACCCGACCGTTGCAGTAGCTTCCACCTTCACGATGCTTATCACCATCTCGGCAGCCTTGGCAGTGGCCCTTGCTCGGAAGGTTACAAGATGATCAGTTCACCTGAGGTCGAGCATCAGGGTCGGCCAGTTGACGGCGTGGCGGCCTTGGAGCTGCGCGACATCAAGAAAGATTTTTCGGACACCCATGTGCTGCGGTCAATCAACCTGCGAGTTGACCGGGGGGAATTTGTGACTCTTCTCGGCCCAAGCGGCTCTGGGAAGACAACGACGCTTAATGTGATTGCGGGGTTCATCCTGCCAGATGCGGGAGGCGTCTTCGTCAATGGCATTCCTGTGCATAGCCTTCCCGCTCACCGCCGGAACATTGGCGTGGTGTTTCAGAACTATGCCCTATTCCCGCACATGACCGTGTTCGATAATATCGCATTTCCCTTGCGCCAGAGGAAGGTCGGCAGAGCAGAAACAAAGAAAAAAGTCGCGCGAGCGCTGGATCTTGTTCTCCTTCGCGGGCATGACAGTCGCTATCCACGTGAACTGTCAGGAGGTCAGCAGCAGCGGGTAGCCCTAGCCAGGGCTCTGGTGTTCTCCCCTCAGATCCTTCTGATGGACGAACCACTGGGTGCACTTGACAAGAGGCTTCGAGACCAGATGCAAATCGAGATCCGGCGAATTCACCACGACCTAGCTGTTACGGTCGTACACGTTACGCACGACCAAGAGGAAGCCCTTGCACTGTCCGACCGGATCGCAGTGCTGTCAGAGGGATCGATCGAGCAGCAGGGAACGCCGCGAGATCTGTATCAGCATCCGCGGAGTACATTTGTGGCCGAGTTTCTCGGCGAGGCAAATTGCTTCAACGGCGATCTGACAAGAAGCGGTGAATATGTCATCGTCAACGGAAGAGGCTTCGAGTTTCGAGCGCCCGCATTAATCGGTGACTTCCCAGCCCGGGGAACGCTGGTCGTGAGACCAGAACATCTGCGGCTTACACCCGGTGATGCAGGTTTCACTCAGTCAGAACCTCACGCTATGAACCATACCGAGGCCGTCGTCGCCGAGATCGCATATCTCGGCGCAAGCACCAAAATCAAGCTCATCTACCTCGATGGTAGAGCCGGCTACGCAAGAGACGACTGGGATCGAATCTCATGGATTCGGCGAGGCGAGCGAGTCACAGTCAGCTGGCAGGCCGACAGCGGAGTCATTGTCCCAGAGAAGGAGATGGACGCGCATGCCTAACATCACCCCTAAGCACGAAGAACAGCAGTGGCCGAGGCGCACGTTTCTGCGCCAAGCCGCCGGAGCGGTGACCGGCCTCAGCTTGATGAGCCTCGCTGGCTGCAGCGACAACGACGGGAACAGCACAGCCACCCAACCCGAATCCAGCGAGGCCACTTCGACGGGCACATTGCCGAACCTCACCGGGACGACGCTCACGTTCGCATCTTCAGGCGGGGCTTATCAACAGGCTGAGAACACGGCCTGGTGTAAGCCCTTCGCGGCGGCGACCGGAGCCACAATCCGGCAAGACGGTCCTGCATACGAGGACGCCAAAATCAAGGTCCAGATCGACAGCGGGAACGTAACATGGGACGTTGTGGACCAGACCACATGGTGGGCGCTGGCGCACGAAGACTGGCTCGAGCCGATCAATACGTCAGTGGTAGACATCAGCCAACTCGCGCCAGAATTTAGATCCCAGGCGACGAAGTTCGCGGTGCCAAATCTCGTGTACTCGATGATCCAAATGTACGACAACAAGTTTGCGGCAGACCCGCCGAAATCCTGGGTCGATTTCTTCGACTTGGAAAAGTACCCGGGCAAGCGTGGATTCCCCACCTATGCTGCGATCGCCCCGCTGGAAGTTGCCCTGCTCGGAACGGGAACTGCTCCAGATGAACTCTACCCAATGAACATCGACGAAGCACTGACTAAGCTCCAACCCCTCAAGGAGCACATTGTCTTCTATGACGACTTTGCCAAGTCGTCGCAGCAACTCGAGTCGAAACAGGTAGCACTGAGCCTGATCCCATCAGGCCGCGGATACGACGCGGTGAAGAATGGTGCCCAGTTTGGGGCGCAGTGGAACCAGAGCTTCACCTACACCATCTGCTCGCTCGCCCTAAAAGGAGGGAAAAACATTGATGCAGCCATGGAATTCATCAACTTCACCTTGACGCCTGAGGCGCAGGCGCCGATTCCTGAACTCATCGCCTATGGCATTGTCAATCCCAAGGCAGAGCCCAAGCTAGACAAGCTTCAAACGTCGTTTCTGCCGACCACGAAGGAGCATGCAGGCCAGGCGATCATTGCCGACCCGGAGTGGTGGTCAAAAAACTACGTTGCCGCGTTTGAGAAATATACGGCTTGGCAGGTCGGCTAGCGGATTCGCCGACTGATCTTAGGGCCATGAGACCTCGATCAGGAGAAGACTCGAATTCGGCAGGGCTGTAGAGCCGTCGAAAGCAAGGAATCGCAGTGACCAAGAGAATGCATCTCGGGGTCGTTCTCGTGAACGGCCCCACACAACACATCGTAGGTGAATGGTCACTTCCACGCCAGATCACTGGGCATGACTGGAGAAGCCCTGCTTTTTGGGAAGATATCGCACGCACCCTCGAACGGGGAAAATTCGACATGGTATTCCTTGGGGATACCATGGCGGCGAACGACAACTACGCTGGTTCCCCCGATGCGGCGATCAAGTACTCACTTCAGTTTCCAGCACACGACCCAATGCCACTCCTCCCCTACATGGCGGCTGTGACCAGTCGGATTGGCCTGGTGGCAACCGCGTCCACCACTTATACGCATCCCTACACGACCGCCCGCACGTTCGCGACACTCGCCAACCTGACCTCAGGCCGTGTCGGTTGGAATGCAGTCGCGAGCTCACACCGTGCAGAGAGTGAGAATTTCGGGCGCGATAGTGTCATGCCGAGCGCCGAGCGCTATGACAGAGCGGATGAGTATGTGGAAGTCTGCAAAAAGCTCTGGGAAAGCTGGGACCGAGGCGCCATGGTGCTGGACAAGGAGGAACGAATCTGGGGAGATCCCACCAAAATTCGACCGATCAACCATGAGGGTCGTTTCTTCAAAAGCAAGGGCCCTCTGAATGTATCGCCAGCCCCTGAAGGATCACCCGTGATTGCTGGAGCCGGGCAGTCCGACCGGGGCCTTGAATTTTGTGCACGCCACAGCGAGGTCGTTTTCGCGATCCAGTTCACCGGCGATGCCATGAGAAGGCAACGAGAAAAGTTCAGGGAGAAACTGGTAGCGCAAGGGCGCGACCCGAACAGTGTGAGTATCTTGTGGGGTGTTCTCCCGATCATCGGCGAGACGTCAGAGGCGGCACACGCGAAAGAGCAAATGATCTTTAATTCGGTGCCAGCAGAAGGTGGTCTCGCCTTCATGTCGGCACATTTCGGAATTGACGGCTCGATCTTCGAGCTCGATGATCCGTTGGAAAGTGCTGGGACGGATACCGGAAGTCGAGGACTGTTGGATACCCTTGCGAAGAATTACGGTCGCGCGGTGACCGTCGGCGAAGCCGGAAAGCTCTATGGCTGCGGCATCAGTCCACATGTAGTCGGAACTGCCGAGCAAGTCGCCGACCAGCTGGAGCACCTCTACGATGAGGCAGGCGGTGACGGATTTCTGTTGATGACACACTACCTCCCCGGGTCGCTCCACGAGTTCGTAGAACTCGTAATTCCCGTCCTTCAAGATCGCGGTCGGTTCCGGCAAGAATACAAAGGATCCACTCTTCGCGAACATCTCTCTGACGATTGACCTGTGGGTTATTGAGGTGAATCGGGTGTTGTCAGGTTGAGTGGGGGCCTTCTCGGCTTGCGTGATCATCCGTCTCAAATCTCACAGACCGTCAGTAACTTGCCGTCACCTACAGGGCGCCGACCTGCGGTACCGCCGAAGTCCGGCTGTAGTACCGGCAGCAGGACATCACTGATGGATTCTACCTGCGAAGCATACCTATGTCCGATTTTCCCGCATCTGGGAGCCTTTTTCACGTGTAGATCATGAGGGTGAGGATCGCGGCAGCTACTGACGTGAGTCTGTTCGGACTGACGCGGGCATGCCGGAAGATCCGCCACTGCTTGATCCGGGAGATGGTTCGCTCGACGGGAGCACGCAGTGCGGCGTGGACCTTGTTCGACGTCTTGTGCTTGTCGGGCAGTTCGGTTCCGGGCCGTCGTTTGATCGGGGTGATCACAGTGCCGCCGGTCCCGACGTACCCTTTGTCCGCGAGGATCTCGAGGTCCAGTCGCGCGCAGGTGTCGACGATGGCGTGCTCGCGGGCGGCCGTCACATCGTGGGTGCCGCCCGGAAGGGCGGGTGACATCCACAGCAGTTTGCCCTCTTCTGCCGCAATGACCTGCAGATTCACGCCCTCGCGGCGGACCTTGCCGGAGAAGTGCCCCGGCGCCTGGACCCGGTCGGTCTCCGCGACGGTGCCATCCAGCAGCACGTAGCCGTCCGTGTGATGACTGGTGAGCGCCTCGGTCAACGACGGCGCGTGCTCCGCAAGTTGCCCGATCGTGTGGTTCACGTAGCGCCAGGCGGTGGCCGTGCTGATGCCGAAGCCTGCGGCGATCTGTTCGAGGGTGTCGTGCTTGCGCAGGTAGACCAGGGTGCACCGGGCCCGGTCGTACGGACGCAGTCTGCAGCGCCGGCCGGCTTCACAGGACGCGATCACCATCGTGACCAGCTCCAGGAGCTCCGGATCGACATCGCATCCGGCAGGATAGGAGAACACGGGGCATCTCCGCAGGTGAAGGTTATGTCTGGCGACTCTCCAAACCAACGGGATGCCCCGTTCGGCACGCCACCGTCAACACTTCACCGACGCTCACCCGCAGGCCGTACAAGTGAAAAAGGCTCTGGGTATTGATTGCTCAGGGTCATCTGTACCCTCTGGGGTGTGCTGGAAGTAGCCAGAAAAAGCATTCCGGCCCCCTCCCGCCAGGCAGTGATCCCGATGACGACCACCACGATCTCCCCCACTCGGCAGCCGCGCCGGTCGCTGCATGCCATGCCAGCCGGTGACCACGTGTTCGGCCTGCCGCTGGAACACGGGCCGCTTGCACCCGCCACCGCCCGCCACGAAGCCCGCCCGATCCTGGCCGGCTGGGGACTCGACGAAGACTAGATCTACGACACCCTCCTGATCATCTCCGAACTGGTCACCAACGCTGTGACCCACGCCCTGCCGACCGTCGTCCTGCACCTGCACGCCGCAGCGGACCGCTCCGGCTGTGTCCAGGTCCACGTCGGCGACGGCGGCCCCCAGCCCGCCTCAGCCGCCACCAGCTGGGCCGCCACCCGCGCCGACGACGAACACGGCCGCGGCGACATGATTATCACCGCACTCGCCGACCACACCGGGAACCAACTCCGATACCGACGGACTCATCGACCACTGGGCCAACCTCGACGCCGCCTAACCCGTCCAGCATTTGAAAGAACCAGAACCAGCACAGGCTGACCCGCCCTCAAGGATCCTCACGGAGATGACCGTGCGAGCAAACGAAACCCTGGAGCAGGCGGCACGTCGTGACAGCCGGACCGAGGAGTGTGATCCCGCCGGTGCCGTGCGCATGACTGCGACCAACAATGACCGTCAGGCCCACCGCATGCCCCACCCGAGCGCCGAACCCCCGTGCCCTGACCCGCCCGACCTGCTGCGCTCCGTCTTCCGCCGACACGCGGCCGGCGTCGCCGTCATCACCGCCCACGGCGACCGGGGCCCCGTCGGATTCACGGCCACCTCGCTCACCTCGGTCGCCGCCCAACCGCCCCTGATCTCGTTCGGCATCGGCACCCGCTCCTCCAGCTGGCCGGCCGTGTCCCGGGCCGAATACGTCGGCGTGCACATACTCAGCGAGCACCAGAGCGACCTGGCCGCCACCTTCGCCCGCAGCGGCACCGACCGTTTCGCCCTCCCCACTCACTGGCGCCGGGGACCACAGGGCGTACCAGTACTGGACGACGTCCTCGCCTGGCTGGTGTGCCATATCGTGCAGCACATACCGGCAGGCGACCACTGCATCGTCATCGCCGAAACCGTCTCCGGCGAGGCGACTGGAAACAGCCGCCCACTACTCCACCACCAAGGACGCTTCCACACTCTCAGCGACTACTGACTTCGGCTCGTAAGAGACGCCAGCTGAGTGAGTCCGTTGTCGAGACGGAGTGTGTGCAGGAGTCGGCCGCGGGGGCGGTGTCGGACCAGCAGCTGATCGCGATGCTCGTGGACCGTGCACGTTCGGACGGGCTGCAACTGACCGGTGAGGGCGGGCTGTTGCAGCAGCTGACCAAGCGGGTGCTCGAGTCTGCTCTGGAGGGCGAGATCACCGACCACGTCGGGTATGAAAAGCACGACGCGGTGGGCAGGAACAGCGGGAACAGCCGCAACGGGACCCGGACGAAGACCGTGCTGACCGATGTCGGGCCCAGACCTCCGGAATCGGGTTCTTGATCACTGTTGAGTCGGGGTGAGGTGGTAGGTGATCGGGCGGGGGTCGCCGGGGAGGTGGGGTGGGGTCTGGTTGATTTCGTCGATCAGCAGGGTCAGGGCGTGGGTCAGGCGGGGGCTGCCGGGTGGGTCGAGGGTGACGGTGATCTTCTTCGGCTGGTAGTCGAGGGTGCCGTGGAGGTGGAAGAGGCTGCGGGTCAGGGTCCCAGACCTCCGGAATCGGGTTCTTGATCACTGTTGAGTCGGGGTGAGGTGGTAGGTGATCGGGCGGGGGTCGCCGGGGAGGTGGGGTGGGGTCTGGTTGATTTCGTCGATCAGCAGGGTCAGGGCGTGGGTCAGGCGGGGGCTGCCGGGTGGGTCGAGGGTGACGGTGATCTTCTTCGGCTGGTAGTCGAGGGTGCCGTGGAGGTGGAAGAGGCTGCGGGTCAGGGTCCCAGACCTCCGGTAGTGACCTGTGGATAACCTCGCTGACCTGCGTGCTTTCTGCGGTGCTGATTGTGTGAAAGTTGTTGAGATGGCTGGCGAATGGATAGGGTCTCCTGGTGACCGAGACCATCGTGCTGGAGCTTCCGGGGATGCCGGAACCCTCTGTGCTGCGCCGGGTTGAGGTCGATGGGAAGTGCCTGGTCAGCCGCGGTGTGTCGGTGTTGTTCGTGTATGACGCGGCGGATCGCGGGATGCGTAATCTCGCGGTGGTGGCCGTCACTGATGCGGGCGTCGCGGTTCAGGAAGCGGCCACCGCCTTCGGGTTGACCCCGCAGTACGTGTCGATGCTTCGCGGGCGGGCCCGCCGGGATGGCTCGGCCGGCCTGGTCAAGCCGATGGGGCGGCGCCCGAAGCTGTCTCCGCGTCAAGTGGAGCAGGCCCGGCGGTGGGCCGGTCAGGGATGGTCTCAGGAACAGATCGCGGCGCGGTTGGGCATCCACCGCTCCCAGATCAGCCTGCTGCTCGCCAGGCATGGCGCGATAGCGCCACAACCTGAACTCCAGCTGCCTGCCGAGGGAGCGGAGCAGCCCGGGCCGGCCGGGGACGCTGCTCCAGAGCTGGAGGGTGTGCGGGCTGGGCAGGTCCGCTCGCGGTATGCAGGGGCGATGCTGGGGCATGCGTTCCTGGCCCGCTCCGGAGTGCCGGATACCTTCGCCTCGTTGCGGACGACCTCGTCGCGCGAGGCTGATGACGCCGCGTTGTTGTGCGCGGTGACGTTGGCGTTCGGGCTGGGGATCTCCTCGCTCGAAGGGGCGAAACTGCTGGACCGGCGGGAGGCCGGCGCGCTGGCGGGCCTGGCCCGCCTCCCGGAGTTGCGCACGCTGCGCCCGCAGCTGGCGGCGATCGCCGATGCGTGCGATCCCCTGGCGGTGCAGCGGCAGCTGGCCGCGGCGATGCTGGCCGTGGACGCGCCCGCGCTGGGCGTGTACTACGTGGACGATCACTTCGTGCCCTATGCCGGGGCCCGCCCGGTGGGCCGGGGCTGGAACAACAAACGCAAGCAGGCCCAGAAGGGCCACGGTGACACGCTCGTCACCGACTACCGGGGCCGCGCGGTGGCGTTCCTCACCGGCGAGCCCTCGGGGCTGACCCGGACCCTGCCCGAGGCACTGGAACAACTGCGGGCCATCACCGGCCCCGCGGCGAAACTGATGCTCGGCTTCGACCGCGGCGGCGCCTACGCGAGCGTGTTCAACGTCTGCCGGTCCTTCGAGACCGACTGGATCACCTACCGGCGCGGCAAACTGAAGATCTCCCTCATCAAGCCCACCGCCCACCCCTACCCTTCCCCCGGAGCCGGAGCCGGAGCCGGAGCCGGAGCCGGAGCCGGAGCCGGAGCCGGAGCCGGAGCCGGAGCCGGAGCCGGAGCCGAAGCCGGAGCCGAAGCCGGATCGGGCGAGGTGGTGTATCTGGCGGATGAGCTGGTGGAGTTCGACGGCTACGGAGTGTGCCGGCAGCTTTCCCTGTTCGAGGACGGGGTGCTGCGACTGCAGGTGCTGACCAGTGACATGACCGCGGGCGCCGCGTCGCTGCTTGCCTGGCTGCGCTCGCGCTGGCGGATCGAGAACGCCATCAAGGACCTGGCCCGCCTGCACGGCATCGACTGGCTGTGCGACTACCGCATGACCGAAACCGATGACACCACACCGGTCGACAACCCCGCCCGCGCCGCCGCCCTGCAGACCGTCCGCGACCGGGAAAAGGACCTCGCCGCCGCCGAACGCCGCCTGGCCCGCCTCATCGAGTCCCCGCTCCGCCCCGTCGCGAAGATCAACCAGCAGATCCCCGCCGCCCGCACCGACGTGGACGAGGCCAAAAAGGCCCTGACCACCGCCAAGACCGAGCTGAAGCAGATCTCGGTCAAGATCCCCGCCAACCAGCTCCACCCCGGCCGGCAGCGTGCCCTGCCCGCGACCGGGCGGCGCACCCTCCAGATGGTGCTGCGGATGCTGGCCTACAACACCGAACTCTGGCTCGCCGACCGCCTCAACAACTACCTGCGCGACAACAACGAGTACCGGACCCTGACCCGCAGCCTCTTCCACCTCCACGGCACCCTCGACTACCAGCCGAAGAAGATCACCGTCACCCTCGACCCACCCGGCAGCCCCCGCCTGACCCACGCCCTGACCCTGCTGATCGACGAAATCAACCAGACCCCACCCCACCTCCCCGGCGACCCCCGCCCGATCACCTACCACCTCACCCCGACTCAACAGTGATCAAGAACCCGATTCCGGAGGTCTGGGTCCGGTACTCGTTGTTGTCGCGCAGGTAGTTGTTGAGGCGGTCGGCGAGCCAGAGTTCGGTGTTGTAGGCCAGCATCCGCAGCACCATCTGGAGGGTGCGCCGCCCGATCGCGGGCAGGGCACGCTGCCGGCCGGGGTGGAGCTGGTTGGCGGGGATCTTGACCGGGATCTGCTTCAGCTCGGTCTTGGCGGTGGTCAGGGCCTTTTTGGCCTCGTCCACGTCGGTGCGGGCGGCGGGGATCTGCTGGTTGATCTTCGCGACGGGGCGGAGCGGGGACTCGATGAGGCGGGCCAGGCGGCGTTCGGCGGCGGCGAGGTCCTTTTCCCGGTCGCGGACGGTCTGCAGGGCGGCGGCGCGGGCGGGGTTGTCGACCGGTGTGGTGTCATCGGTTTCGGTCATGCGGTAGTCGCACAGCCAGTCGATGCCGTGCAGGCGGGCCAGGTCCTTGATGGCGTTCTCGATCCGCCAGCGCGAGCGCAGCCAGGCAAGCAGCGACGCGGCGCCCGCGGTCATGTCACTGGTCAGCACCTGCAGTCGCAGCACCCCGTCCTCGAACAGGGAAAGCTGCCGGCACACTCCGTAGCCGTCGAACTCCACCAGCTCATCCGCCAGATACACCACCTCGCCCGATCCGGCTTCGGCTCCGGCTTCGGCTTCGGCTCCGGCTCCCGGCACCCGCGCGATCCTGGCCGCCGCCTTCGGTCCGAATCCGATGGTGAACTCACCTACGCCGGCCGCCTGCTGGGCGCCCTGGACCGCTCCATGCTGCTGCTGGCCGATGCCGCCTTCGACGCCAACGAGTTCCTGCGCGACGTGCAGGCCAGCGGTGCACAGTTCCTCATTCGTTCCTCCGCGTGCGGGTCATCGAAGCCCAGATCACCGTGCGCCTGGCCGACGGAACGGTCCGCCACGAGCAGTGGCGCCTGCTCACAAGCCTGCTCGACCCCATCCGCTACCCGGCTGACGAGTTGGTACGGCTCTACCATGATCGGGGGCAGGCGGAGACGACGTATTTCTCGATCAAGGCCACGATGCTGGACGGCCGTGTCCTGCGCTCCCGCAGCCTGCCCGGCCTCGACCAGGAGGTCTACGCCCTGCTCACCACCTACCAGGCACTCATCCGCACCGCTTCGGACGCGGCCGGCACCCGCCGGGTCTGGACATGGACCGGATCAGCTTCACCGTCCTGCTCCAGAGCGCCGCCGACCAGGTGATCACCGCGGGCAACATCCTCACCCACGGTCCGGCCGACCTGGTCGGCGCGATCGGACGGGCCGTCCTGGACGCACTCCTGCCCGCCTGGCGCCGTCCCCGAATCAAGGCCCGCACCCGCAAGAGCCCCACCAGCAAGTACGGCCCGAACGCCGGACAACACCCCACGACCAGCCAGAACTACACCTTCCACGCCGACGTCATGTTCCTCGAACACGGACTTGCATCCCGCCCGCGACGATAAACGCAACGGTGTTGGCGTTGTGTGGAGTACGTGATCATCGACAGCAGCCAGGAGGCCGCATCGTCCGCGGTGCCCGGGGCGGGGTGCCGCATCCCCGAGCGGCACAGTGCGGGCGGTGCTGTTCGACGCGAAGATGCTGCGGCTGTAGATACCAGCCTGATCGATGTGCGTTTTCGGGACCCTCTGGGGTGCTCGCGTCAGGTCCCGTGGCTTGAGGCTGCTCAGGACGTCGTTCTTCGAGGAGAGTCCTGCGGTACGGCCTTTAAAGGGCGCTGGAGCAACGGGAGGAGTACCACGCACGTTTCGTGGTGCTTAAAACCCCCGCCATGGACACCATCTCCACCGCGGTACGCCGCCTGCAGCTGCTCAACCGTGGCCAGCAGGGCGGAGCCAGACGCGGCCTGATCATCTCCGGGCCAGCCACCACCGAGAAGACCAACTCGCCGACCGGCGCCGCCACCCGAACCAGGACCGGCGTCTGCCGGTCCTGTTCATCACCGTGCCGCCGTCCTCCACCCCGAAGATGCTCATCAGCGAGTTCGCCCGCTTCCTCGGCCTGCCGATGCTGGAGCGGATGAACCAAATCCAGATCACCAACGCCGTATGCGAGCTGCTGTGCGAGATGGGCACCCAGCTGGTCCTGGTCGACGACGTACATTTTCGTTGAGAAGCGTCACTGCAGGTAGCCGTGCATATTCACGAACGCCCCTTGGCTTCCTGAGCTGTTAGTGCAGATTTTCGTTCCAGCAGGAAAAGCCTTCCCGACTCCCAGATGTTCCGAAACCGTCTCGTCCTGATTGCCGGCCGCAGTGGAGATCAGGCCGCTTTCCTCGGATCCGCAGATGCGCACATTTACTCCTGAAATCTGCCCATTGAAGGGGGCGACGTGAGAAGTTACATCGGTTACCACTAGCTTTGACCCTGTCGGCACCACGTAGATTTGCTTCTCCGAGCCAGGAGAGACGCTGAATACGTGAACAGCCTTCGCCTCATCTGCTGAACTGGTCAAAAGCCTGTGCGCACTCGTGACGTTGGCATTGAAACCGTTCGCGCCCTGGATCGTGAAGAATGTGGCGGCCGTAGCAGCGGTCGGGGCAAGTAGCAACCCGGCCACCAGTCCGACCATCGCCATTCGAGAGGACTGAAAATTGACTTTGCGCATCTTTTTTCCTTTGCACGCTAGTGGCTTTAAAAGAGTAGACGTTCACGGGGAACGGAAAGGGGTGGGTAATGTTTGCTCATTTTCCCGAACCGTGGCAGGGGCGTTGTCGGGGGTGGAGGCGTCTGGCGGTGTGTCAGGACGTGGTCGAGGCGGCAGTCGGCTCTCGGTCAGGCCGCGGCGGCCGGTGATCTGGTCTCGGATGGAGAAGCGGACAGTCATCTACGGACTGTCGTGCCGGTGCCCGGCAGTGATCAGCAGCGACAGTGGCCTTTGCCCCTGCTCGGTCGCGAGGTGGATCTTTGTAGTCAGGCCGGCTCGGGAGCGTCCGAGGCCATGGTCGTCCGGCTCGGTGTCGATCCCGCCGGGCGGCTCGCGCTGCAGATCCCTTTTTTACGCGCACCGGAGGCGTGCTGTGGGCACGGCAGACAGTCGAATCCACGCTCACATCCCCAGGTGATCAGACCCTGCGCGTCGGCCTGGGCATGTAGTTGCTCCAGGATCCGCCTCCAGGTGCCGTCGAGCTGCCACCGCGCTTTCCCCCCAGCACCCGGACGCTGAGATCATCCTCAGCTTCCCCGGCCTCGGCACCAGTCGGAGCCCGGGTGCTCGCCGAGATCGGAGACGACCGCATCCGCCGACGCCCGCGGCCTGAAGGCATACGCCGGCGGGTCGAGTCCTGCGAGGCTGCTGGTGTGGCATCGGTTCGAGTTTGTCGTGCCACCAGGCCAGCCGGAAGATGTTGAGGGCGACGGCGGCACTATAGACGTGTTCGAGGTGGGTCTCGGCACGTCCTCGGTAGCGGGCGCGTCGGTATCGGTCAATCTGATCTGAGCAATTTTTACTCGCCTATTATCGTGTCGTCATTGAGACGATCGAGCGGCAATCGATCTTTCGCATATTCTGAAGCCCCTATCGCCATCAGTGCAACCGATGCGACCGCAACCCTCTATATTAACGTCTGCGACTGAGCCCAAATGACTCATGAAAGTGGAAATGAGCGCATGAAGTATAAAATACGCAGGAAGTCGACTATCGCGGCTGGTTCGCTTGCGGTAGCACTTACAGGTCTCATCTGGTCCCCTGGGACTGCTTTTGCGCTCCAAAGTGGCACATTCTGTGGTAACTGGAGTGCGAGCTCTGGCCCCGGCTTTGCTGTCATGTATAGAACGCTCAGGTACCATGGTCCGTCCGATTACGTACGTTCGGAACACGGTGTCCACCATGACCGCGACCGTCACACAGAGGCTTACTGTCCCAAATGCTCCAGTAACTGGTTGCGTTTCTCTGAGTGTCCCGAAGGGCAGCTCGCCGACAGCCTGTATCGGGCCGTTCACTAACCCCTCCGGCGGGCAGTTTGCGAACAACAGTCAAATCACCCTGAGTAACGGCACATATTTTACCGCAGGCTCACCTGTGGCTTGATGCTAAAAGCAGCTGAACCGTCGCAGCATGTCCTGATTCCCGTAGAGTGGGTCGCCTTTGACTTGCACCCGGGCGGAGTGACGCCAAAATGTAGGGGCACATTCCAGCGAACGTTGCAATACATGATCACTTCAGTGTTGCGACGAGCTTAGCCTCGATCGTTCATGAGTCCTCGTCGATTTGTTGACGGGGACTCTGCGTTTGTGTGGTGGGGTCTTTTCGGGGCTGGGGCAGGCCGAGGGCCCGGCTCTCGCGTCGGGTGGGCGCCGGGTTCCACTTCACCGGTGTGGTGGTGCGTGTTGTCGGGACGGGCGATGTGGCTGGTCAACCGGGGTTCGGCAGGGCGTGGAGCCTGACGATCACATGGCTGATGACAGCGGTCCAAGGCCTCGGGCGTACGGGTGTGGTCTGCCGCGCTGGCAGGTGGGGCAGGTGATCCTTGCGCGCGAACGGCTCGAACACCTCCGCCGCGAACGCCTCCAACTCACCACGCACCACAGCAATCCCGTCCGGAGTCACACGCCCTCAACGCAACACCCGGCCCAAAGGACACGCACCACAAAAACCGACCTGATCAAGCCCTAGCTAGGAGAAAACATGAACCTCGCGTGGCTGTCCCGTTCCCGCGGCGCCGTCGTTACCGGAGTTATAGTCATGGCAACACTGGCTGGGACTGGCGCATGTAGCAGCAACCTACCCGACACTGACGCAGTGGGTCACAAGGAAACACGAGCCGCGAAACTCACCCGTACTGAAAAGCAGCGGCTGAACTGGGTGAACATAGCACTGGATAGCCCTGAATCTGAGCACCTTTTTCCCCAAGCTCGCAAGCTCGGGATGCTGGCTGGTGTGAACCGGCAAGGACCATTGCGCGCAAAATACCACAGCCAACTCCAGCCAGGCGAGACGGTAGAAGTCGATCTCGCCTGTACTGGTGGTAGAACCGCCTCGCTCACCGTCACGTCCAGCCACCGCAGCAAAACCATCATAGACACGTGTCCCAACGACACCGCCTCGGTAGAGCCACACTTTTTCACTGCGATGGGAAGTGTTATAGACGTTTTTATCACAGGGCGCAGCGGGGGCGCCGTTGCAGCCATCACCCATCAGATCAATACAGCCACCGCCCCTGCCCAAGACCGAATGATGGCTAGTCAAGCACAGGCTACACTGTTCGACGATGGTGAAAAAGAATATATAGGCGGAGGAATCCTTGGTGTGCGCGAGCTCACAGACCTCTCCCCGATAACCGTCAAGAAGAGGCAAGCAATTAAAATTCAGGCTGCATGCAAAGGCGTCGGATCGGTCACCATCTCGGCTGTTTCCGGAAAGGCCATGGCCAGCAAGAAGTACCCCTGTTGGAATGATGGATCCATTGCAACGGCGGACTTCGGGATTACGTCTGACAGCCGAGCTCTCGAAGTGCGTTTCGAAGCAGATAAGGGCACCACCGGCGGGATCGCATACGGTATCTACGCGGAGCAGCCGTAGTCAGCCTCGATCCGTCGTGAGCTCCAGTGGCCAATCGGGGGGTGGTTCTCTCCGAGTGCGTGTCGCTGCGGGCTCCATCAGGGGTCCAGTCACCAGGTAGTGGATGCGCCGTTTCCTGCTCCCTCAGGCGGACACGCTCACTGAGCCTCTTCAGCGGCCACTCCCCAAGGTGAATGGGTGCCGAAGGTTGACCGCGGCACGGCCTGCAGTGATCGGCAACTTTGCGGAGACGGCCGTCACCCGATCGGTGCCAAGCTGAACAAGCTCACTGATCGCAAGACCGCTTTCCGCGTCGGGCCTGCAACACGCCCTGCCCGACCGAGGCATACGTCGCAAACACCGTCACCAGATCCGGCCCCGCCGTCCACGCCACCAACTCGCCGGGATCCGTCGTACACGGCACACCCTGACTCTCCTCAGCACGCAGAGAACACACCCCAACCATCGCCCCACGCCGACCACCACCACGCCACGCGCCGGCCATCTGCACCAGCAGATCCAACGTCGGCACCAAAACCAGCACCCGGCGCGCCGAAAGACGGTTCGCAGACTCCACACCGATCAGCGTCTTACCGGACCCAGTCGCAGCAATTACCTGCGCCCGCAACCCCTCCGGCGGCTCAGAGAGAACCCTCAGAACCGAATCAACGGCCTCAACCTGATGCGGACGCAACGTCACAGGTGACATTCTTTACTCCTTCTCTCGCTTCTTTCCACGAGGCGAATCGAGGGCTGCTCAGTTCAAGGAACTCAGATACTGGAATCCATCCAGTCCCTCACCGCTCCGACCCAAAATTACCTGGAGAGGTACCTACCTAACATCCCAGACTCTATCTACCCAGCAGAAGTGACGCACGCCGTTTGTTCTGGAAGTGTGGAGATGTGATGAGTCGACCTAGAGTCAGCGGTCAGAGATACGAGCGAGCCCCTCTCCTTACTGCCGCCTTTTTGGGCCGCCCGGAGGGTGCGTCAGGTCCCGTACTGGACTGCGGAGCAGGCCGGTACGGGACTGATCCGGCGTCAGCCGGATCGCCGTATCGCGGAGCGATACGGCCAGGCAGAACGGAGTTCCGCCCTCCCGCGCGGAGCGCGGGAA